>JASLCK010000313.1 GCA_030151865.1 Rhodospirillaceae bacterium
TCGGCGGCCCAGCGCGATAATCCGACGATGCGCTGGCGCGGCAGCAGCGCCATCACCGCCTGATCGGAGCAGAGATTGAGCGATGCCACCCTGTCTTCCGCCCAGGCTGACGGACTGAGCGCCGCCACGGCCAGCAACCCGGCGATCAATGTCCGCCGCATCTGAATTTTTCTCCGGCGCGGTCCAGCGGATCGGGCGGCAGCCCCAGATAGCGGGCGCGCAGTTCATCCCACAGGGACAGCCGCGACCAGTCGGGAGTCTTGACGATCTTTTCGCCGTCGAGGAACGGGTTGGGAAGGAACACCGTCATCTGCTGTTCGTCTTTGCCGTTGGCCAGACGCAGCATCCACGACCGCGGCGTGCCGTCGGAGTTGAGCAGGCGGACCAATTCGGCGCGGGCGGTGCGGCGATGATGAGCCAGTTCGGGCGGCACCGGAAAGCGGGGCGTTCCCTTATGTTGGCCAATGCAGACATGAAAATGCCAGGCGCCGAAATCGACTGTCAGATAGCCGTCGAATATCGACACCTTCTGCGGGGCGTTGGGGGCGCGGATTTCAAAAACCGCACCCTGCACCAGCGAGCCGAACACCAGCTTATCCCAGTGATTGGCGAACAGGTCTTTCAGCAGGGCGAACAAGACCTGTTCGTCGGTGGATAGGGCGAACAGTTCCATCCGGCCCATGCCTGGGTCGTCGATGATTTCCGAATATGTCTTGGCGAGGTCCATGACCCGCTTCTCCTGACCGAACGCGACCGGTCAACCGCCAGGGGACGGTTGCGGCCATGACATCTGGAGACCGCTCAAGGTCAGGCGAAAGCCGGATTCCTGGCGGACCATCCAAAAACGCAACGTCACCACGTTCGGAAGAGATTCCGGACCGCCGATGCACCCCGCTCGGTCGGATGGGCGACGATGTGAGGCAGGTCTCCTGGCTCGCGGGTCTTCACCATCATCCTGCCTTCCCGGGGATGTCCCAGTGGCGTTTGTCGGATGAAAGCTCGCCGCTCACAGTTGCGGGGGCAGCCACGGTTTCGGCCCCGACTGGGTTGTTCTCCCAATGGGTGTCTCACCGTGTTCCCTTTTAATCCCTGGGGCATATTCGCCTTCGGGAAACCATCACATGCTTTCAGGGATACGCGGCGATGCGGGGATTTGTCAATCAACATTTTGCGGCTTGACGCGGTTCCAAATCTATTTGTAGGGTTATGGCGATGGTTCCTCATCGAGGATTAAAAGGGAACGCAGTGCCGGTCTTCGGACCTTAAGCTGCGGCTGCCCCCGCAACTGTGAGCGGCGAGCCAAGCGTCAGATATGCCACTGGGAAACCGGGAAGGCGACGCAAGGCAAAGACCCGCAAGCCAGGAGACCTTGCCATCGACCGTGGTCACGCACGGGCACGTTGGGCGGGGTGCACCAATGGAGACCGGGAAGCGGCCTTTCCTTCGGGGATGGACCAGACCGTGCTTTGGCTCGTGGTGACGGTGTTGCCACGAGAGGTTTTCATGTCCTCCTCATTGCGTTTGGGAGCGAACCGTCCGGTTCTGGCCTCCCTGTCTTTTTTTGCCGCTTCCGCCATGCTTGCTTGTCCGGCCATGGCTGATGATAGTTCCCCCGTTGTTGATCCCCATGGCGTCGATCCCATCGTCGTCAGCGCCACCCGTCTGCCGACCCCGGCGTCCGAGGTGGCCAGCAGTATTACCGTGATCACCGCCGAGGAAATCGAACAGAAGCAGCAGCGGACCTTGCCTGATCTGTTGCGGGAAGTGCCCGGTCTCAATCTGGTGCAGACCGGCGGTCCTGGAGGCACCACTTCGGTGTTCATGCGCGGGACCAACGCCAATCACACCAAGGTGCTGATTGACGGAATCGACGTCAGCGATCCCAGTTCGACCGACGGTTCGTTCGATTTTTCCCAGGTGCTGACGGCAGACATCGAGCGGGTGGAGGTTTTGAGAGGTCCGCAGAGCGGTCTTTACGGTTCGGACGCCATCGGCGGCGTCATCAACATCATCACTAAGAAAGGCGAGGGGCCGCTTAAAACTTCGGCCAGTCTGGAAGGCGGCTCGTTCGGAACCTTCAACCAGACAGCGGCGGCCAGCGGCTCCACCGGACGCTTCAATTATGCGTTCGACCTGATCCATAACCGCTCCACGTCGGTCCCGGTGACGCCGAAAAATTTGATCCCGGCGGGTGAAAAACAGGTGGACGATCTGTCTGACAACAAGACGTTTTCGACCCGTCTGGGAGCCGACCTGACGGATACCATCGACGTTGGTCTGGTGGCCCGCGCCACCCAGACGCAGTTGGAGAACACTGGCGATCACTACGATATGTCCAGCTTCTCGATGGTGCCGGATGGCTCGCACAGCACTAACGACAACACCGAATATTTCACGCGCGGCACCGTGCATCAGGTACTGCTCAACGGTGATTTCGATCATACGCTGGGATTGGCCTATTCCGATTATCGCCGCCGTTATGCCGGGACCGACGGGGTGCCCAATTACTACCGCGGCGACCGGGTCAAGGGGGATTGGCAAGGCAACATTCATGTCGCCCAGGGCGAAACCGTGACCCTGGGGGCGGAAAGCCAGCGAGACAGCATCGACGATTCCCAGACTGTGTCCGGCGCGGCGAACAATGCCTCGGCCCATGTCACCAACAATGCCGGTTTCGTCCAGTTGCAATCCGACTGGAACAAACGGCTGGAGAACGCCGTCAGCCTGCGTTACGACGACAATAGCCGGTTTGGCAACAAAACGACCTATCATCTCGCTCCGGCTTTGCTGCTGCCGGAGACGGGAACCAAGCTCAAGGCCAGCGTCGGGACCGGCTTTAAAGCGCCGTCATTGGATCAGCTTTACGACAACTACCCGTCCTATAACTTTTACGCCAACCCCAATCTGCGGCCGGAAACCAGCCTGGGTTATGATGCCGGGTTCGAGCAGAAGCTGGGGGGCGTGTCGTTGGGATCGACCTATTTCCATAACAGCATCGATAATCTGATCCAGTCGACGGCCACTTCCTATACCAACATCGGCAAAGCCACGACCCAGGGCTTCGAGAATTTTGTCTCGACGAAGCCGTTGGACAGTCTGACGTTGCGGGCCGATTACACTTATACCCTGGCTGAAAACGACATCCTGCATCAGGAACTGTTGCGTCGGCCCAAACACAAGGCGACCTTGACCTCCACTTGGCAGGCGACCCAGGAGTTGTCGCTTTCCGGCAGCCTGATCATGACCGGGGATTGGGTGGACACTGATCGTGAAGGGGCTGTGCCTCGGATGAAGGCCAGCGGTTACACCACGGCCAATCTGGCGGCGAACTATGCCTTGACCGACGGCTTGGCGCTGTTTGGGCGGGTGACCAACCTGTTCGACCGGCGTGTGGAAAACCCCATCGGTTTCCAGCAGCCTGGGATCGGGGCTTTCGCCGGGGTCAAAGCGTCATTCTGATCGGATACCCTGTGGGCTGGCGGCGGGAGCTGTCAACCTGCAGGGCATTTCGCTGCACCTTGCTACGATATAGCTTTTCAGCCGGGAAGTGGACTTGCCCAGAATAGAGTGGAGAGCGTGCATGGTAACTTTGCACGAAGGACATTCAGATGACGGGTTATGGGATGAGGAAATTCACCGAGGATTTCAAACGTGAGGCGGTTCGTCTGGTTCAGTCCAGCGGCCGGACCATCGAGCAGGTGGCGGACGATCTGGCGTTCGACGTTGGGCAAGTGGCTTGCCAAGCATCGTGAGGCGGATTTGCTGTCTGGTCCGCACGGAGATACCGCCAAGGAACTGGCTCGGCTGCGCAAGGAAAACGAAATCCTGCGGGCTGAGCGGGATTTGCTAAAAAAGCTGCAGCCTTCTTCGCCAAGGAAATAAGTCGATAATGTTCTGGCACATCGACAATGCGGAGAAGGCGATGGCGGTCAGTCGGAAATGCGCCCTGTTCGGCGTCAGCGGCTATTACGCCTGGAAAAGTCGCCGCCCCAGCCGCCGTCAATTGGACGACATGGTTTTTCTAGCTCATATCCGCAGCCAATTTAGCTTGTCGCACGAACCCTATGACAGCCCGCGGATGACAGTGGAATTGCAGGAAGATGGTATCGCCGTTGGGCCGCGTCGCCCGACTGATGCGCGAGAATGGCCTGAAAGCCCTGCAAAAAGCGCCGGTTCAAGAAAACCACCGACAGTGCCATCGGTCGATACATCGACGGCTTCTATAATCCCGTCAGGCGACATTCCGCCCTGGGATACAGAAGCCCATGCCGCTTCGAGGCTGAAGCCGCATAAACCGAGAAACGCTCTCCACTCTGCCTGGGCAAGTCCAGTCGGCGGGTGTCAGAACTTCTTGCACAGATAAATTTTGCGGTGCCCGACCGGGCAATCTTCCAGTACGCCCATGATGACAAAGCCGTTCTTTTGATAGAAGTCGGGGGCCTGGAAGGAATAGGTGTAGAGATAGACCCCGACGCAGCCGCGCCGCTTGGCTTCCGCCTCGGCTTCGGCCAGCAGGGCGCTGCCCAGGCCGGACCGCCGTTCTTCCGGGTTCAGCCAGAAGAAATCCACATAAAGCCAATCCATGCCGGAATTGCCGAACATACCGCCGATCACCTGTTGGTCGGCGTCGCGGGCGTAAAGCTCGAAGTTTTGGTACTGATAGGCTCCGATCACCCCGACGTTATAAGCCTTCAACCCATTCTCGATGATCTGCTTGGCGGCTGGGTCGGCCCCAACGGTGACGGAGAAGGCGGGTGCAGGCGACATGGCGGGCGATCCTTTGGAACGGGAAAAAGCGCCTCTACCATAGGGGCCGCCGTGAGCGTCGAAAAGGGCATCCTCAGTCTGCTATCCCAAGGGGAAAAGGCCGGTCCAAAAGTATTGTGAGTATCGGTTGCGCTAAGATTCGTTCTTAAATCCAAAAAATTGCATTTGCGACGGATTTCGGATGTTATCTTGTCCGTGGGGACAACATTCGTTTAGGCAAAGAATCCAAAGATTGGGCATGTGGGGTAAACAGGTCTCTTCCCGTGGTGGGGAAGGGCCGCAGCGGGCTTTGGGCAAACCCATATTCAACCGCGACCTGCAGGGCGTCCTGAAACGGGCGTTATCCAACCCTGCCTTCGCGGCCCATTGGCATGCGCCAAGCGATGCCGGGTTTCGCCC
>JASLCK010000365.1 GCA_030151865.1 Rhodospirillaceae bacterium
GCAGCTCGGCGCTGACGCGGTGCGATTCCCGTTGCAGCTTGTCCAGCAGATGGGCCACATCGGACGGCGGCGTATTGGGCGAGAAAAAGGCCCGGTGAATGACATCGCCCGACACCGCCTTGGCCCCCAGGCTCTGCAACAGCCCAAGCTGCCACAGCACGTCGGGGGCGAACATCGACAGATGCATGGCCGACGATCCCAGCCCGCTGGGCGGCACGCTGGCCAGCAGAACCGCGCCCCTGACCAGATTGCCCCGGCCCAGGAAATGCTGAACGATCAACCCACCCATGGAATGGCCGATGATGATGGGCGGTTCATCCAATTGGGCGGCGGCGGCTTCGACGTCATCGACGTAATCGTTCAAGGTCGCCCAGGTCAGATCGCCTTCACTGCCGCCATGGCCGCGCAGGGAAACGGCGGCGTTGGGAAAACCCTGTTCGGCAAAGTACGGCATGAATTTTTCGGCCCAGATCCAGGCGCCGCAATAAGCGCCATGCACGAACAGGATCGGGGTGCGGGGTTTGACGCCGTCCTTGGCGTGGCACTTCAAGATTTCCAGCTTCACGATGGTCATCCCTCCCGTTATTGCCTTTATAAGCGAGTGTACGCCCGCCCGGGACGTCTGTCTTGTGACTCCTTGCGTAAATGCAAGGCTGGTTTGCGGGGCATAAATGCAGGTCTGGTCTGTTGGGAAAACGCAGGCTGTCATCGGGGAAAGCTTGAGTGGCATCCCATAATGTGTATGATACGCCGCCATCCCCGCATCCCCCCCTACACCCAAGTATATGACCGGAGGCATGGCATCATGCAGATCAAAGAAGCCCTTACTTTTGACGACGTGCTTCTGGTTCCTGCCGAATCCAACGTCCTCCCGGCCCAGGCCGATACCCGCACCCGTCTGACCAAATCCATCGAGCTGGGGATCCCCCTGGTTTCCGCCGCCATGGATACGGTCACCGAAAGTCGTCTGGCGATCGCCCTGGCCCAGGCGGGCGGTCTTGGTATCATCCACAAGAATTTTGACATCGCTGCCCAGGCCGAGGAAGTGCGCCGCGTCAAGCGCTTCGAATCCGGCATGGTGGTCAATCCGTTGACCATTCACCCCGACCAGACCCTGGCCGATGCGCTGAACCTGATGTCGCAGCACCATATTTCCGGCATTCCGGTGGTCGAACGCGACACCGGCAAGCTGGTCGGCATCCTGACCAACCGCGATGTGCGCTTCGCCACCAATCCCAACCAGCCGGTGGCCGAGTTGATGACCCGCGAACGTCTGGTCACCGTCAAGGATGGCGTCCCCCCGCAGGAAGCCAAGCGTCTGCTGCACCAACACCGCATCGAAAAGCTGCTGGTGGTTGACGAGGCTTTCCGCTGCGTCGGTCTGATCACCGTCAAGGACATGGAAAAGGCCCAGGCCTATCCCAACGCCTGTAAGGACGGCGCCGGCCGTCTGCGTTGCGGCGCCGCCACGGGTGTTGGCGCCGATGGTTTGGCCCGCGCCGAAGCCTTGCTGGATGCTGGCGTTGACGTGGTGGTGGTCGATACCGCCCATGGCCACAGCCGCGGCGTGATCGAAGCGGTCGCCAACATCAAGAAGATGAAGCCCGATTCCCAGATCATCGCGGGCAACATCGCCACCCCCGAAGCCGCCCGCGCCCTGATCGCGGCGGGTGCCGACGCCGTCAAGGTCGGCATCGGTCCGGGCACCATCTGCACCACCCGCATGGTGGCGGGCGTTGGTGTGCCGCAGTTGTCGGCCATCCTGGAAGTGTGCGAGGAAGCCCACAAGACCGGCACCCCGGTGATCGCCGACGGCGGTATCAAGTTCTCGGGCGATATCGTCAAGGCCATTGCGGCGGGCGCGTCCGCCGTCATGTTGGGTTCGCTGTTCGCGGGCACCGAGGAAAGCCCCGGCGAAGTCTTCCTGTACCAGGGCCGTTCTTATAAGAGCTATCGCGGCATGGGCTCGCTGGGCGCCATGGCGCGCGGGTCGGCCGACCGCTACTTCCAGGCCGAGGTCAGCGATAATCTGAAGCTGGTTCCCGAAGGCATCGAAGGCCGTGTCGGCTACAAGGGTCCGGTGGGCACCATCATCCACCAGTTGGTGGGCGGTCTGCGCGCCGGGATGGGCTATACCGGCAACGGCACCATTCCCGACCTGCAAACCCGCGCCACCTTCCGCCGCATCACCAGCGCGGGCCTGCGTGAAAGCCATGTCCACGACGTGTCGATCACCAAGGAAGCGCCGAACTATAAGAGCCAGGGCTAAACCCTGCGCTTTCGGGTTTAAAGCAAAGGCCGGTTCCGCAGATGCGGAACCGGCCTTTGCCGTTTGGGGGGGGGGGCTGGGGGTGTCGCTTACGCCAAGCGGGCCGCGGCTTTTTCCAGCATGTCGGCCTTGCGCTTGGCCTGCATGGCGTCACGGTTGCGCAGCTTTTCGTCCTCGGCGTCTTTTTGCGAACTCAGGACATAGCCGACCGGGTTATAGCGCCGGGTGCTTTGCTGATGCAGGGCCAGACGCCCGGCGGTCAGGCGGGCGGCAGCGGTCAGGGCATCGCCCAGACCGGCATCCAGATCGGGGCGGTTCAGCACCCCTTGGGCCGAATGAACCCCTAGGATCGGGCGGCTCATCACCGTGTGATGGCGGATGAACGAGGTCATGGCGCGGATGGGATAGCTGTCCAGGCTGGCGCTTTCCTGCAGGATCATCGGGGCGATCACCAGATCGGACCAAATATAGTCGCTGCGCCGCAGATAGCGGGTGCGCTCGATAAAGGACTGGTAAGCGCTCACCAACTGGGCGCGGTGTTTGGAGGTGACGATCACCGGCACGATCAGGTCGTGATCCAGCAACGCCTTATGCAATTGCGGCAAGGGATCGGTGTTGGCGGTGATGGTGCAGCGATATTCGCTGTCCAGCCCCACATGGGTGGGACAGATATCGCAGGCGATGCAGCGGCTGATGTCGGCCCCCGACACATCCAGAATGCGGGCTTGCATCCGATCGCCCATCCGTTCGGCCAAGGCTTCGCTTTCGCGCCGCCCCAGGCCGGTTTTGTCGTCTTGCAGGACGATGAACAGGGTGCGCGGCGGATCGCTGGTGCGCGCGCCCGAACAGAGCGGGGCCAGAACCTGGGCCATGCGCCGTCCCAAGCCCATGGACGTGTCGATGCCGTACATGTCCTTGTGCATGGTGCCGACATCGCCCGCATGGCCGGTGCCGCCATATTGGGCGGTGGTTTCGCTGTCATTGCCAACCGCCAGCCAGCCCAGATCGAGCATGTCCAGCATCTGATAAATCAGGGTGGTTTCCTGGCCGCCGTTGCGCTTGGCCCCCACGGCGATGCCGCCATACAGACGGCCCTTCAGGGCTTGGCGCAATTCGTCATCGCAGGCGATCAGCGAAATCAGACTTTCCGCCAGACTGCCCCGGTCGCCGAAATAGACTGGGCCGGACAAGATGAAGCCGTCGGACTCCAGCAGCTTTTGCTTCAACTCGGCTTCGCGGCGGATGCGCCCGCGCGGGGCGAAATATTCCGACAGCGAGATGTGGTCGACCGCCGCCCCCAATTGCGCCGCCGCCCACAGTGATGCCGCCAGGGCGACTTCGGAATTGGACAGGCCGACCGTGCCGCTCTGCTTGCGCAGATTGTCGGCGATCATCTTGAAGTCCAACCCTTCGGCCCGACCCGCCTGGATGAAGTTTTCCAGGTGCAGTTCCGATTGGCGGGTCAGATAGGCCATCAGGGAGGACTTGTCCGGACAGTGAGCCAAATCGTCGATCAGATCCTGTCCGCCCCGTCCCCAACGGGCGTTGCGGAGACTGGCGGCGATGCCAAGGATACGCGGTTGGCGAGATGTCATCTTTAAAGTCCTCCCTTCTGGGTGGGGTGGTCGGGTTACATCATGATGGCGGCGTTCAAGCAGTGCGGATGTTGCTGAGGAAGGTGGAGATGTCGTTGCGCAGCGACTCGGCCTGGCGGCTGACATGTTCGGCCGAGGTCAGCACTTTGTTGGAGGTCGCCCCGGTTTCCACCGCCGCCTGATTGACGCCGACGATGGTGTTCGACACCTCGCCGGTGCGCTGGGCGGCTTCCTGGACGTTGCGGGCGATTTCCTGGGTGGCGGCGCCCTGTTCCTCCACCGCGCTGGCGATGGCGGTGGTGATTTCGTTGATCGAACTGATGGTGCCGCCAATGGCCTGGATGGCTTGCACCGCTTCGACCGTGGCGGCCTGCATGGCGGCAACCTGATCGGAAATGTCTTCGGTGGCCTTGGCGGTCTGATTGGCCAAATTCTTCACTTCCGACGCCACCACGGCAAAGCCCTTGCCCGCTTCGCCCGCGCGTGCCGCCTCGATGGTGGCGTTCAGGGCGAGAAGGTTGGTGTTGCTGGCGATGTCGTTGATCAGCTTGACCACGTCGCCGATCTTTTGCGCCGCCGCCGACAGTCCCTGAACCGTGCCGTTGGTCTTTTCCGCCGCCGACACCGCCTGACTGGCGATCTGGGTGGAACTGCTGACCTGACGGCCGATTTCGGCGACCGATGACGACAGTTCCTCGGTGGCGGAAGCCACGGTCTGCACATTGGCCGATGCGGATTCGGCTGCCGCCGCCCCGGCATTGGCCTGCTCGCTGGTCTGCTTGGCGATGCTGGACATGCTTTCCGAGGTGACGCGCATCTCGCCTGCCGCCGTCGCCAGACGTTCCAGCGATCCGCTGACCCGCTTTTCGAAATCGACGACGAAGTTCTCGATGGCGGTCTGGCGGCGTTCCTTGGCTTTGTGTTCGGTTTTCTGTTCGGCGGCCAAAGTATCGGCGCGGATCATGTTCTGACGGAAAACATCCACCGCCTGGGCCATGGCCCCGGTTTCATGCTTCCAGTCGGTAAAGGGAACCGAGATGGAGGTGTCGCCATGGGCCAGGACTTCCATCGACTGGCGCAGACCGTTGATGGGTTGGCTGATGCTGCGGCCAATGTAAATGGCCAGGCTGGAGGCGGCGACAATGGAGGCCAGAGCCAGCAGAACCATCCACAAAACCCGCTTGCGCACCGCATGTTCGATGTCTTGCATATAAGCGCCGGTCGAGACGATCCAGCCCCAAGGCTCATATTGGGTGGCGTAGAGAACCTTGGGCACCGATTTGGTCTGGTTGGCGCGCGGCACCACGGTATCGATATAGCCGCCGCCCGCCCGGGCTTCCTTGACCTCGGCCTCGATCACCCGAAAGCCGTTGGCGTCGGTGAAGTCGATGCGGTTGATGTTTTCGTACTTGGGATTGACGTGAACCAGGAACAGACCGTCGGGTTTGAAGACTACGAAATAATCGCCTTCGCCCCACCGCAGGCCGCGGATGGCGCGCTTCACCTCGTCTTGGGCCTGCTGGAGGGAAAGGGTTCCGGCGGCAACCTGCGCGTCGTAGTTTTTCATCATCGCCACGACGCTTTGGGTCATGTCTTTGATCTTGTCACGCCGTTCATGCAGCATGGCGTCTCGAAATGATAGCGCCTCGATTGTAACCAATGTTACAATAGCGATAATTAGCAGGCCAACGATGAGCGCTAGCCGTTGCGTAATGCTAAAGACTTTCATGATCTTATTCTTCCCTTTTAGAGAAGGATGTTTTAGATATTGGTAAAACAATATTTAAAATTTTATATATCTAATTTACTATTTAAGAGCTGACAAAATAAATACGTTGGATATCGGTAAAACAATCGGCATATCGAGGTTGCAAGTCAAGGTTGTCATTCTATGACCATCCTTAAATGTTTGTCCTTATCCTTTGCGTAGTGTTGGTTGTATAACCCCTGTTATTTTTGCTACTACTTCGGTTTGTGTCCCGAAGGAAGGCAAGCTTTGCAAAGGTAGGTTTGTCCTCCTTCCGCTGACTCCAAGCCGTCCGGTCGATAGTGGCGGAAGGTCTGGTGGGCATATGTCTTCCTTGCGAAAAAGGGCTCTATCGCCTAGAACTTGCCGCCTAGGGTTTGGCGGTCGGCACCCGGAAATTGCAGGGCCCCGCTATCCAAAAGCTTTAGGGATCCAAAGATGGATCCGGCTTGCCCTGTTGCGCTTACCCAACTCCTTGAAAGGCTGATCCGCTTTGACTCCAGAAGCCCGCCTGGCCGCCGTCATCGAAGTCCTGGAAGAGATTGTCGCCAAGGATCGTCCTGCCGATTTGGTGGCGGGCGGTTATCTGAAAGCTCGCCGCTATATCGGGGCCAAGGACCGCCGCGCCATTTCCGACCGGGTGTGGGGGGTGTTGCGCCGCCGCGCCCGGCTGGATTTTTGGCTGCAGGCCGAAGACATGAAGGTGTCGCCGCGCGGTCGGGTGATCGCCGATCTGGTGTTGACCGACAAGATGACGCCGACCGATCTGTCGGCCCTGTTCGCCGGTGGCGGGCGGGCGCCCGACCGCCTGACGCCGGGCGAGCACACCTTCGTTCAGGCCATCAAGGGCAAGGATATTTTCCGCCACGACATGCCAAGCTGGGTGAAGGGCGAATATCCCGAATGGATCGAAAGCCATCTGCAACAGGTGTTCGGCGACCGTCTGGCCGCTGAAATGGGTGTGCTGCGTGACGAGGCGCCGGTGGATTTGCGCGTCAACACCTTAAAGGGTGACCGCGAAGCCGCCCGTGTCGCCTTGCTGAAGGAAGGGCTGCGGGCCGAACCGACGCCTTATTCGCCCATCGGCCTGCGTCTGCCTGCCCGCATCGCCCTGACCGCCCAACAGGCGTTCCGCGATGGTCTGGTGGACGTGCAGGACGAAGGCTCGCAATTGCTGGCCCTGCTGACCGATGCCCAGCCCACCCATGCGGTGGTGGATTTCTGCGCGGGTGCGGGCGGCAAGACCCTGGCTCTGGCGGCGACCATGCAGAACAAGGGCCGTCTGGTGGCCTGTGATGTCAACGAACGCCGGTCGGAAAAGGCGGTCCTGCGTTTGCGCCGTGCCGATGTGCACAATGTCACCCGTCGCGTTCTGGAAAGCGAAACCGACAAGTGGGTCAAGCGTCAGGCTGGAACCTTCGATCGTGTGCTGATCGATGCGCCTTGCACCGGAACGGGGACCTGGCGGCGCAATCCTGATTCCAAATGGCGTCTGAGCGAACAGACTGTGGCCGAACTGACCGCCCTGCAGGGGCGCATCATCGACAGCGCCAGCCGTCTGGTGCGTCCGGGCGGGCGTCTGATCTATGCCACCTGCTCGCTGTTGGCCGAGGAAAATGAACGCCGGGTGGAAACCTTTCTGGCCGAACATCCGGATTTCACCGTGGTTCCGGTGCCCGAGCTGTGGCCCAGCCTGATCGGCGGCGAATGCCCGCTCAGCGGGGTTTATCTGCGCCTGTCGCCGGCGCGTCACAACACCGACGGCTTCTTTGCCGCCGTGTTGGAGCGTAAGGCTTAAGGGAACCAAAATTACATCTGGGCGTCATCACCGGTTAGCCCCCGGTGATGACGGTTTGTCTGGGCGCTTGGTGTGCCCAGAAAGCGCGTGCCCAGAAAGCGGCCGACTTACTCTTCTGGGGGCCGACTTACTCTTCTGGGGGAACGTGCAGGCTGACCCGTTCCTCGTCGGTCAGGTGATCGACCGAGGTCAGATAATCTTCCCAATGTTCCAGAAATTCCTCGACCGCCTGTTGCAGCGATTGGTCCAGGGTCTTGCCCAGCTTGGCGGCAACAGCCTCCAACCGGTCCTTGACCTCGGGAGACAGTGCAATGACCAGATCGGTCATGGAAGTGGTACCCCTTACGATGCCCATGGAAATCGGCAAAAAAAGCGGCGATGACCGCATTCTTGTCTCATTCTAGCCGCAAATAGCGCGTATGGCTACGTGTTGGCGTTAACGAATTCGTGCTATAAGCCCGCTCATGTCTGCCCCCAAACCTGGTTCCCACGATCTCGGCTTCAGGATCGACCCCGAAGACCGCCCGTCCTTGGTTTCGGCCCAGCCCGCCCAAAACAGTGTGCTGGACGATCTGACCAAGCTGTCGAAATCCTTTGTCGCCAAGGCCTTGGCGGAGGGGGTCTCGACCTTGCGCGCGCATCGTGATGCGGCGCGGACGCGGATGGCCTCGCGTCCCTGGTCGGGTCAAGGCAACCGGCGGGAAAAGCTGGCGTCGGAACGCATGGCGGAAATGCGCCTGGACGGCAGGGCGTTCGATCGGGGCGCGCCTCAGTCCTATGACGATTATCGGGCCAATGACGATTATGGAAGCGAGCCGCATCTGTCGCCCCGTGCCGACTCGCCCGCCACCAAGTTGTCTCGTGCCGAACCGCAATTGCGCTCTGAGCCTGCCCCCCGTTCCGCCCCGGAACCCCGACTGGATCCAGCCCCCCGGCCTGGACCGGCCTGGACCCAGGGACAGAGCGATGTTTCCAGGCCCCCCGTTGCCCCTTCTGCCGCCCCCGTCCTGCAACCGGCCTCTCCGCAGATGGCCCCTCAGCAGACGGCTGGCGCCGTTCGGTCCGGGCGTGGCAGACGCACCGATGACGGGTTTCACTTCACCTTCAAGCGGCCCAAGGCGGCGACCCGGCAAAAGCTGAATACGGCTGCGCCAAACCCGGTCCCTCGGGTTCAGCCGCCGCAGGATGCGCCGCGTCATGACGAGTCCCGTTTTGCGGAACCCCATTTTGCGGAACCCCATTTTGCGGAACCTCGTCTGGACAGGCCCCGTTTTGAGGAACCTCGCCTGGATGAACCTCGCCTGGATGAGCCGCGTTTATCCGCCGCCCCACCCCGCCAGGACCACCCGCGTCTGGTGGTCGAACCGCGTCTGGACCATGTGCCGCTTTCTTCGCCATCCTCCGCTTCGGCTCCTCGCAGCGGGCGGGGGATCGGGGGCGGCAACGCCGGTCGGGCCGGGCGCGCCTTGTTGGCGGCATTGATGGCCAAGCTGGCCGAGGTCAAGGCCGCCAGACCCAAATCGGCGTCCAAAGCCAAGCCCTCGCCGTCGGCTGAACGCGGCTCGGGCGGCGGCGGCAAAGGCCCCACCGGCAGGGGACCCGCCGGTTCCGGTTCTGGTTCTGGGGGGCGCAAGGGCGGCAAGGGTAAATTGCTGGGCCGTCTGTTGGGGTGGGGCATCAGCGCGGGCATCTGGTTCGCCATGGCCTTGGCCTGTGTGGTGGCCTATTACGCCTATGATCTGCCGCCGCTGGACAGCCTGACCTCGACGACGCGTCGTCCCAGTGTCACCTTGCTGTCGGCCGACGGCCAGACCATCGCCGCCTATGGCGATGTCTATGGCGAACCGCTGACCCTGCAAGACATGCCGCCCGCCATTCCGGCCGCCGTGATGGCGACGGAAGACCGGCATTTCTACAGCCATTTCGGCATCGACGTGATCGGCCTGATCCGCGCCAGCGTGGTCAATCTGCGGGCTGGTCATGTGGTGCAGGGCGGTTCCACCATCACCCAGCAATTGGCCAAGAACCTGTTCCTCACCCCCGAACGCAGCCTGAAGCGCAAGGTTCAGGAACTGCTGATGGCGCTGTGGCTGGAACATAAGTTCACCAAGGATCAGATCATCACCCTCTACCTGAACCGGGTTTATCTGGGTTCGGGCAGTTGGGGGGTGGATGCTGCCGCCAAGCGCTATTTCGGCACCTCGGCGCATAATCTCAATCTCTATCAGTCGGCTTTGTTGGCCGGTCTGTTGAAAGCCCCGTCGCGGTATAATCCGCAGAACGACCGTGATCTGTCCTATAAGCGCACCTCGCAGGTGCTGCTCAACATGGTGGCGGTCGGCTCGATCACCCAGCAGCAGATGGACGAGGCGCTGAAGGTCGGTCCCACCAGCGTCAAACAGATTTCCCACACGGGGCGGTATTTTGCCGACTGGGTGCGCGATCTGGCCGATCAATACGCCCATGGCGACCGCGATATCGTGGTGCATACCACGCTGGATCTGGCCTTGCAGCGCAAGGTCGAGGCCGATCTGGAAGAAACCCTGGCCAAGAACGGCCCCAAGGCGGGCGTGACCCAGGGCGCCATGGTGGTGATGAGCCCCGACGGCGCCATTCGCGCCATGGCGGGCGGGCGCGACTATGCGCAAAGCCAGTTCAACCGCGCGGTCCAGGGCATGCGTCAGCCCGGTTCGTCGTTCAAGGCATTTCTATATCTGGCGGCGGTGGAAAGCGGCATGACCGCCGACAGCCCCATCGAGGACAGCCCGATCCAGACCGGCAAGTACCAGCCCAGCAACTACACCCACAAATACGAAGGCACCATCACCCTGCGCCGGGCCTTGGCCAAGTCGTCCAACGTCGCCGCCGTGCGCCTGATCGAACAGATCGGCCCGCGCCGCGTGGTGGCGGTGGCCAAGCGGCTGGGCATCACGTCGGAACTGCATGCCGATGCGTCCTTGGCCTTGGGCACGTCGGAAGTCAGCCTGTTGGAAATGACTTCGGCCTATGCCAGCTTCGCCAATAACGGCTATGGGGTGTTTCCCTACGCCTTCGCCGAAGTGGACGATCCCCAGGGCAATCCCCTGTATCGCCGCGAGGGCAACGGCACCGGCCGCGTGATCGAGCCCCAGGCCCTGCGCGAGATCAATTACCTGCTGAGCGGCGTGATCGAGGAAGGGTCGGGCAAATCGGCGGCCATCGACCGCCCGGCGGCGGGCAAGACCGGCACCACTCAGGATTACCGCGACGCCTGGTTCATGGGCTTTACCGCCGATTATGTCGGCGGCGTTTGGTTCGGCAACGACGACGGCACGTCCATGCACAAGATCACCGGCGGCACCTTGCCGACCCAGCTTTGGCACACGGTTATGCTGGCCGCCCATAAGGGCTTGCCGGTGCGGCCGTTGCCGGGTCTGGGGCCGGAACCTGACGCCACCGCCCCGGTGCCGCAGGAAAATATGGGCGGCGCTGGCGTATCGTCTTCAGGCCAGCCGGAAAGCAACGACAGCATTTGGAATGGTCTGGTCAAGATGCTGGGCGGGGGCTGATCCCCCCCCGTTTGTTACACCGAGCAGCGCTTATAAGGCCCGATGTCCAGATGCATATGATCACGGTGCATCGGATTGGTGTTGGGCGTCAGCACCATGTTGAAATGCTGGCAGGCCCCCTTGGCGACGGCATGCAGAAAGTCGCTTTTCGGTCCCGGCGCGCGCCAGTCCTTCAAAACGCTGATGATGGTGCCGTCGTCCAGTTCAAAGCTGCCGATATCGATGGCCTTGCCATAGCTGTGCTGCGACAGGCGGCTTTCATGGCCGCTGCCTTTTTCGCCCCGGCAATTATAAGTTCCCATGTGGGAAATCTTGCTGACCTTGCGGCCAAAGATGCGCTGGGCGGTGGGCTGAACCACCTGGGTTTCAAAGCCCCAGATATTTTCCTCGAACGGACAATACATCAGGGCCGGGCGGTTCCAGGGGATGGCGGATTCCTTGATGCGCACCGCCTGGTCGATGCCGCAGCCTTCGGGGGTGCGCCAGTCTTTAACCCGCTCGTACTGGATATGATGCTGGTTCAGATAGGAAAGGCAGGCCGCTGCCGGGTCGGCGGGACCGGACGGGGCCATCGACGGGCCAGAGGAACAGGCCGCGACCAGCGCCGTTGCGGCGATGACAAAAGACAGACGCAGCACCGACCCGATCACTTCTTCCCCGCGCTCTTTCCCCAGACTGCTTTTCCTTATACCCCGGCCCCCGGCAGGACGAAGCGCTTTTTCGCTTATCCCAGGGCTGCGTCCAGGCTGTGGCGCAAGGCGGGCAGCAGATCGTCGGTGAACCAGGGGTTCTTGGCTTCCCAGGCGGTGGTCCGCCAACTGGGATGGGGCAGGGGCCACAGGCCGTTGGCGGCATGACGCCGCCAGTCGGCGACGGTGGCGGTCATGGTGCGTCCCTGATCGCGGCCCAGCACAAAGGCTTGGGCATGGCTACCCACCAGCAGGGTCATCCGTACCGCTGTCAGATGCGGTTTCAGCAAGGGATGCCACAGCGGCGCGCATTCTGGCCGGGGCGGCAGATCGCCGCCCTTGGGATCGCGCCCCGGATAACAAAAGCCGGTGGGAATGATGGCGACCCGGCTTTCATCATAAAAGCGCTCGGGCTCCATACCCAGCCAGTC
>JASLCK010000362.1 GCA_030151865.1 Rhodospirillaceae bacterium
AAAAGCGCCAAGGAACTGAACGGCGCCACCGTCTGCGTGCAGACCGGCACCACCACCGAACTCAATCTGGCCGACTTCGCCCGTGCCAATAAGCTCGACATCAAGCCGGTCACCATCGAAAACTTCGACGAAGCCGCCAGCGCTTTCGTTTCGGGCCGCTGTGACGCCATGACGTCCGATACCTCGCAGCTTGCCGCCATCCGCGCCAATCAGACGCCCAATCCCGATGATTACATCATCCTGCCGGAACTGATTTCCAAGGAACCCCTGTCCACCGCCGTGCGCCATGGCGATGACCAATGGTTCGATCTGGTGAAGTGGAGCTTCTACGCCATGGTCGAGGCCGAGGAACGGGGTATCACCTCGAAGAATGTCGATGAACAGCTGAAGAGCCCCGATCCCAACGTACAGCGTCTGCTGGGTGTTACCCCCGGCATGGGCAAAAGCCTGGGCGTCAGCGAGCAGTGGGCTTATTCCATCATCAAGCAGGTGGGCAATTACGGCGAAAGCTTCGAGCGCAATGTCGGCAAAGGGTCCAAGCTGAAGTTGGATCGCGGGCTGAATGCGCTGTGGAACAAGGGCGGGCTGATGTACGCCATGCCGGTGCGCTAAGCCTTCTGTTCGGTCTTTCCCGCCCTGGAGGAACCTTCGGGCCTCCGGGGCGGTGTCTTCCGGTTCTGACGGAGCTTGCCGCCCATGGCCGATACTCCCTCGCTTCCGCCGCCGTCCCACTGGTGGAACAACGAACGCAACCGCGGTCTGCTCTATCAGGTCGCCCTGATTTCCGGCGTGTTGGGGCTGGGGTGGTTTCTGGTCGCCAATACCCTGTCCAACCTGGATCATCGGCATATCGCCACCGGTTTTGGCTTTCTGTCGCGGGAAGCAGGGTTCGGCATCAGTGAACATCTGATCGATTATTCCCCCGCCGACAATTATCTGCATGCGCTGTTGGTCGGGCTTTTGAACACCATCGAAGTGTCGGTGGCGGGTATCGTTCTGACCACGTTGCTGGGCATCGTCATGGGCATTGCCCGACTGTCGCCCAACTGGCTGGTGGCGCGGCTGGCGACCGTCTATGTCGAGGCGGTGCGCAATGTGCCGCTGCTGTTGCAACTGTTCTTCTGGTACGCCCTGATCACCCAGATTTTGCCGGGGCCGCGTCAGGCGTTCCATCCCATGGCCGGGGTGTTTCTGTCCAATCGCGGTTTGCGTTTGCCGACCCTGGTTCTGGACGGGGCAGGCAGTCTGGTGGTGGGGGCGGCGCTGCTGGCCCTGGTTCTGTGGTTTGGCTTGTCGCGTTGGTCCAAGGTCCGGCGTGAACGCACAGGCCAGCCTTTTCCCGTCGTGGCGGTTGGGCTGGGGCTGTTGGTCGCGCTGCCGTTGTTGGGCTATGTGCTGGGCGGGGCGGACCTGCATTTTGATGTGCCGGAACTGAAGGGCTTCAATTTCGCGGGTGGGGCGACGCTGACGCCGGAATTTGTGGCGCTGCTGCTGGGGCTGGTGGTCTATACCGGCGGCTTCATCGCCGAGATAGTGCGCGGCGGCATTCAGGCGGTGCCCTGGGGCCAGACCGAGGCGGCGCTGTCGCTGGGCCTGTCGCGCGGGCAAACCTTGCGGCTGGTGCTGCTGCCCCAGGCGTTGCGGGTGATCGTGCCGCCATTGACCAGCCAATATCTCAACCTGACCAAGAATTCGACCCTGGCGGTGGCCATCGGTTTTCCCGATCTGGTCAGCGTCGGCAACACCGCCATCAATCAGACCGGTCAGGCGGTCGAAGGGGTGGCGATCATCATGGCGGTTTATCTGACCATCAGTCTGGCCCTGTCGGCCCTGATGAACGCCTATAACAAACGCATCCTGCTGCAGGGAGGGCGCTGATATGGCCGAACCGTCTTTAGCGCCTGCCCCAGCCCCGGTTTCCACCGCGCCGGTCGGGCTGTTGGCTGGCCCCATCGCCTGGGGGCGGCGTCATCTGTTCAGTTCGCCCCTTAATGCCCTGCTGACGCTTTTGTGTCTGTGGCTGTTGTGGGCGGTGCTGCCCAGCTTGACCGATTGGGCCTTGCTGAAGGCCACCTGGACCGGCACGCCCGAGGAATGCCGCGCCGCGGGTGGGGCCTGCTGGGCGTTCGTGACCACCAAATACCGGCAAATCCTGTTCGGCCTTTATCCCGGCGATCAGCAATGGCGGGCCTTGGCGGCGGTGGTGCTGTTCATCGCCCTGATCCTGTGGTCGGCCAATCCTAAATCCTGGCGGCGATCATTATTGCCGTTGTGGCTGGCCTGTCTGGCCGTGGTGTCGGTGCTGATGTGGGGCGGGCTGTTCGGGCTGACATTCGTGCCCAACGACCAATGGGGCGGCTTGCCGCTGACCCTGATCCTGTCGGTGGCGGGCATCGTTTTGTCATTCCCGCTGGCGGTGCTGCTGGCCATGGGGCGGCGGTCGCGTCTGCCCGCCGTGCGCGCCTGGTGCGTCATCTATATCGAGATCTGGCGCGGCGTGCCGCTGGTCAGCGTGCTGTTCATGGCCTCGATCATGTTTCCGCTGTTCCTGCCCGAAGGCTTTACCATCGACAAGCTGTTGCGGGCGCAGTTGGGGATCATTCTGTTCACCGCCGCCTATCTGGCGGAATCGGTGCGCGGCGGCTTGCAGGCCATCCCCAAGGGGCAGTACGAAGCCGCTGACTCCCTGGGGCTGTCTTATTGGCAAAAGATGCGGCTGATCATCCTGCCGCAAGCCCTGCGGCTGGTCATTCCGCCGTTGGTGGGGCAGTTCATCACCACCTTTAAAGACACGTCGCTGGTGGTGATCATCGGCCTTTACGACCTGTTGACCAGCACCCGTGTCGCCTTGTCGTCCGATCCGCAATGGCGCGGTTTCTTTATCGAAGGTTATGTGGCAACGGCGATCCTTTATTTCGTCTTCACCTTCTTCATGTCGCGTTACAGCCTGTACCTCGAACGCCGTTTGGCCGCTGGCCAGCGCCGCGCCTGAAAGGAAAGCAAGCATGTCCGAACAGCCGGTGATTTCCCTGATGGATGTGGGCAAGTGGTACGGGGCGTTCCATGTCCTGCGCAATGTGTCGCTGGAGGTGATGAAGGGCCAGCGGGTGGTGGTGGCCGGGCCGTCGGGGTCGGGTAAATCCACTATGATCCGCTGTATCAACCGGCTGGAGGAACATCAGGCCGGGCGTATTCTGGTCAACGGGACGGAACTGACCAATGATCTGAAATCGGTGGAACTGGTGCGTCGTCAGGTCGGGATGGTGTTTCAGCAGTCCAATCTGTTTCCCCATCTGACGGTGTTGGAAAACCTGACCTTGGCCCCGCAATGGGTCAAGCGCGAGGCCAAGGCCAGCGCCACCGAACAGGCCATGCGCTATCTGGAACGGGTGAAAATCCAGGATCACGCCCATAAATATCCGTCGCAGCTTTCGGGCGGTCAGCAGCAGCGCGTTGCCATCGCCCGATCACTGTGCATGAAGCCCAGCATCATGCTGTTCGACGAACCGACATCGGCCCTTGATCCCGAAATGATCAAGGAAGTCTTGGATGTGATGGTGGAACTGGCCCAAGACGGCATGACGATGATTTGCGTTACCCACGAAATGGGCTTTGCCCGCACCATTGCCGACAAGGTGGTGTTCATGGCCGACGGCCAGATCGTCGAGGAAGGCCCGCCCGCCCAATTGTTCGATCACCCGAAGGAGGAACGGACCCGCCAGTTCCTCAGTCAGGTCATCCGGCATTAAGGTTTGGGGCGAACGGACAGGGCGGCGATGCAGGCCAGGGCGCAACTGGCTGTCCACAGAACATAGCCCGCCGCCAACCCGGTGACGCTGCCGGTGGCCCCGGATTCGCTGGTCACCACTTCGCTGATGCCCATAAAGGCCAGGGCGGTCACCAGGGCGGCGGCGGCAAATACCAAGCCGACCCAGCGGAACTTGACCAGAACCGCAAGCCAGGCGCCCAACAGCAAGGGATTGGCCAGCCAGATCACGCCCGCGCTGGGGTAAACCAGCATTTCCACCCAGCCAAAGATCAGCACGCTGCTGGATGTCCAGGCATCGCATGACCCATCGACGCAAAAGCTGGGCAGGGGCATTGCCGCCACAAACAGGGCAATGCTGACAAAGGTCAGCCATGTCGAGCGGGCACGCGGCGTCAGCCGTTCCCGCCAGGAAGGGCGATGCTGGTCGTTGATCGCATTGGTCATGGCTGGTCGTCGTCCTGATTGTCGAGGCCGGGGATGGGGGCGGGGCCGTCGGGGTCCGTTTGTGGGGTCGGGGTGCGGGATGGCGGATTCTTGCTTTCATTGGCAAAACGGAAGCGTCCGTGCAACACGCAGCCCTTGCGGCCTGGGTCGCAGTCCAGGCCGCCCAGACGGGTACAGACATTCTTATCTTCGTGCGGACAACCCCAACCGCTCATGGCGATGACCCTCGGAACGCTATTCAGATTTCCCTAATATGCAGATGGGGCGATTTTCCGCCATGATCTAGCGCAAGCCCGGTTGACGGTTTTGCACCGCGATGCCGTACTATCGGCCCCGAACCATAATAAACCAGGGAGAGAGAAATGTCTGACGTTACCAAGGTCGCCCCGCCCATCGTTTTGCGCCATGATGCCGATGGTGTCGCCACCCTGACCCTGAACCGCCCCGAAGCCCGCAACGCTTTGTCGATGGAACTGATGGCCGATCTGACGGCGGCTTTGACGGCGGCGGGCGACGATCCGGCGGTCAAGGTGGTGGTCATCGCCGCCAATGGTCCGGCCTTTTGTGCCGGCCATGATCTGAAGCAGATGCGTTCCGATCCCCGGCAAGAGGCGTATCAGGCGGTGTTCGAGCGTTGCTCGGTGCTGATGAAGACGGTGGTGCGCTTGCCCAAGCCGGTGATTGCCAAGGTCCATGCCATGGCCACCGCCGCCGGATGTCAATTGGTGGCCAGTTGCGATCTGGCGATTGCCGCCGATGGAGCCAAGTTCGCCACGCCGGGCGTCAATATCGGCCTGTTCTGTTCGACCCCGATGGTGGCGCTGTCGCGCGCGGTCAGCCGCAAGACCGCCATGCAGATGCTGTTGACCGGCCATCCCATCGACAGCGCCGAAGCGGTGCGCACCGGTCTGATCAACCGCGCCGTGCCCTTGGCTGATCTGGACGGCGCGGTGACCGATCTGGCGCAAACCATCGCGTCGAAGTCGTCTTATACCTTGCGCATCGGTAAGGAAGCCTTTTATCGTCAGATGGAAATGGGACTGGACGAGGCCTATGCCTACGCCAGCGAGGTGATGACGATTAATATGTTGGCTGGTGATGCCGCCGAAGGCATCGACGCATTCCTGGGCAAGCGCGCCCCCGTCTGGCGCGGCTGCTGATGTCCGATCTGTGGGTCTTTGGATATGGCTCGCTGATGTGGCGGCCAGGGTTCCCCTATAAGGAATCCTGGTCGGCCCGTTTGCCGGGCTACCATCGCAGCTTCTGTGTTTATTCCCATTATTGGCGCGGCACGCCTGAACAGCCCGGCCTGGTGCTGGGGCTGATGCCGGGGGGCGATTGTCCGGGCATGGTGTTTCGTGTTGCCGAAGCCCGGCGCGACGAAGTGGTCGATTACCTGCACGAGCGGGAATTATCGTCCTATGCCTATGTGCCCCGCACCCTGGCGGTCGAGATCGATCCCCAGTCGGGTCAGGACGCGGTGGACGCCTATGTCTTTATCGCCGATGAAAGCCATCGCTATTATGCGGGCGAGCTGCCCCCCGTCGATGCCGCGCGCATCATCATGGACGCCCAGGGCGTGGGCGGTCTGAACCGCGATTATCTGATCAACACCATCCGCGAACTGAAGCGGTCCGGCCATATCGAGGATGATCTGTTGCGCCTGTTGCGTCTGGTCGAGGAACTGACCGGCGAAATCGAACAGGGCAGTGGTATCTAATCGCCCTTATTCCTCCCGATTTCCCCGTTCAGGACTTGCCCTAAGGTAAGGAACTGTCCGGCAGCCGATAGCATGATCTGGGGCGGGAGGTACTCTTGC
>JASLCK010000374.1 GCA_030151865.1 Rhodospirillaceae bacterium
GACGTCGTCTCGCGCGCCATGACCATGGAAATCCGCGACGGCCGCGGCGTCGGCAAGGATAACGATCACATCTACCTGCATCTGGAGCATCTGGGCGCCGAAACGCTCGAACTGCGCCTGCCGGGCATCTCCGAGACGGCGAAGATCTTCGCCGGCGTAGATGTGACCAAGCAGCCGATCCCGGTGCTGCCGACCGTGCACTACAATATGGGCGGCGTGCCCACCAACCTGCATGGCGAAGTGATCCGTCCGACCAAGGACAATCCGGACGCCATCGTCCCCGGCCTGATGGCCATCGGCGAAGCGGCCTGCGTGTCGGTGCATGGCGCCAACCGTCTGGGCACCAACTCGCTGTTGGACATCGTCGTATTCGGCCGTGCCGCCGCCCTGCGCACCGCCGAAGTGCTGAAGACCGGCAAGGCCCACAAGCCGCTGCCGCAGGATGCCGGTGATCTGGCCCTGTCGCGTCTGGACCGCATCCGCAATGCCAACGGCAGCCTGAAGACCGCTGAAATCCGCATGTCCATGCAAAAGGCCATGCAGAACGACGCGGCGGTGTTCCGCACCCAGTCCTCGCTGGAAGATGGCGTCAAGAAGATCGACGAGATCTACGCGACCCTGCCGCAGCTCAAGATCGCCGATCGTTCGCTGGTCTGGAACTCGGACCTGATCGAAGCCCTGGAGCTGGAAAACCTGCTGGATTGCGCCAAGGCCACCATCTATTCGGCGGAAGCCCGCAAGGAAAGCCGTGGCGCGCATGCCCGCGAAGACTTCTCCGAGCGCGACGACGTCAATTGGATGAAGCACTCGCTGGCGTGGGTCGACAACACGGGCAAGGTCAGCCTGGACTATCGTCCGGTGCACACCTACACCCTGACCGACGAAATCCAGTACATCGAGCCCAAGGCGCGCGTCTATTAATGGCGCACCTCTAGAGACAGAGGAACGATCATGGTTGAATTCGCGTTGCCCGCAAATTCCAAGGTTCAAAAGGGCAAGACTTACAAGGCTCCGTCCGGGGCCAAGCGGGTCAAGTCCTTCAAGATTTACCGTTACGACCCCGATTCGGGTGCCAATCCCCGGACCGACACCTTCGAGATCGATCTCGACGATTGCGGCCCGATGGTTCTCGACGCGCTGTTGAAGATCAAGAACGAGGTTGACTCGACCTTGACCTTCCGCCGCTCCTGCCGTGAAGGCATCTGCGGTTCCTGCGCGATGAACATTGACGGCACCAACACCCTGGCCTGCTTGAAGCCCATCGCGGACATCAAGGGCGAGGCGGCGATCTATCCGTTGCCGCACATGCCGGTGGTCAAGGATCTGGTGCCCGATCTGACCGTCCCCTATGCCCAGTTGGCATCCATCAAGCCCTGGATGCAGACCCAGACCCCCCAGCCGCCGGATCGCGAAGTGCCGCAAAGCCCCGAAGACCGCGCCAAGCTGGACGGTCTGTGGGAATGCATTCTGTGCTTCTGCTGCCAGACTTCGTGCCCCAGCTATTGGTGGAACGGTGAACGCTATCTTGGCCCGGCTGTGCTGCTGCAAGCGGCCCGCTGGATCCATGATTCGCGCGACGAATACACCGGCGAACGTCTCGACTCTCTCGAAGATTCGTTCCGCCTGTATCGTTGCCACACCATCATGAACTGCACCAAGACTTGCCCGAAGGGTCTGAACCCGGCCAAGGCTATCAGCAGCATCAAGCAGAAGCTGGCCGAACGTCAGGGCTAAGCCCTAACCGTTCACAGCGCCTTAAAGCAAAGGCCGCCGGGGGAAACCCTGGCGGCCTTTTCGCTTCTTAGAACCGGCTGCGATGCATCGCAGGACCCGGCAAAACGTCAGTTCAGATCGGGCAACTTTTCATGGCGCAACGGGGCGTGGCGGTTGACCAGCGGCGGCGGGGTTTCGCCGGGACGGGCGACGCACTGATAATATGCCAGATCGGGGGTTGCGATCGAACACTGGGCTTTCTGGGTATATTGCAACTGAGCGGTGCGTTCGATGCGGTTGCAGCGTTCCTCGGCCATCTGATCAAGCTGCGCTTGGGTCGAATTGGAAGGACTGTAGCAAATCTGAATGTTCCCAATTCGTTGATAGCTGTAATCGTAGAGGAAATACGGCTTGTCGGGCGCGCATCCGGTCAGGACAAGCCCCCCCAGCAGCAGGGCGCTTATGGACAGGCAGGCAGGGCGGCGCATCATCGGGTTCGAACCTCGCTCAATCTTGCCTTTCTGTTTAACCGAGCCAAGCTCTCGGTGAAAGTCGATATTGCACGACCGTCACGCCACGGTCGTTGTTTAGGATGTTTATCAGGTATATCTTTTAGCCGGACCTTGGGGTCAGGAGGGAAAGAAGAGATGTCGGAAAAGAAGAAGTTCCGTCTGGTTACCCGTAGCGACTTCGACGGGCTGGTATGCGCGGTTCTGCTGAAGCATCTGGACCTGATCGACGACATCAAGTTCGTCCACCCAAAGGACATGCAAGACGGTCTGGTGGAAATCGACGGCAACGACATCACCACCAATCTTCCCTATGTCGATGGCGTGCATCTGGCCTTCGACCACCATCTGTCGGAAACCATGCGCACCGGCACCCACGATAACCACGTTATCGAACCGGAAGCCCCCTCGGCAGCCCGCGTGGTCTTCAATTATTATGGTGGAACCGAAGTGTTCCCCGAATTCTTCGATTCCATGATGGCAGCGGTGGATCAGGGCGATTCGGCCCGTTTCACCCGCGCCGAAATCCTCCATCCCACCGGCTGGCCGCTGCTGAACTTCATCATGGACGCCCGTACCGGCCTGGGCCGTTTCCGCACTTTCCGGGTGTCGAATTACCAATTGATGATGGATCTGATCGATTACTGCCGGAACCATCGCATCGAAGAAATCCTGCAGTTGCCCGACGTCAAGGAACGGGTCGATCTTTATTTCGAGCACGAAGAACTGTTCAAGGATCAGTTGCGCCGCTGCTCGACCCTTCATAAAAATCTGGTGGTTCTCGATCTGAGGAACGAAGAGACCATCTATGTCGGCAACCGCTTCATGATTTATGCGCTGTTCCCCGAATGCAACATCTCGATCCATGTGTTGTGGGGGCTGAAGCAGCAGAACACCGTGTTTGCTACCGGAAAGTCGATCCTGAACCGCACCTCGCAAACCAATATCGGCCCGCTGATGCTGCAATATGGCGGCGGCGGCCATGAAAATGCCGGTACTTGTCAGGTGTCCAACGACCGTGCCGTCGAAGTTCTGGGCGAGTTGATCGGCAAGATCAACGCCGACGGTTAAATGTTGGTCATTTAGTCATGACAAAAAGGCGCAAGCAGACAAACTTGCGCCTTTCTTTTTGATCACATTTGACCTGCCATGCCAGTCTTTTACCACTACTCGCAGTAGGGACTCCTTTGGCTTGGCGGGCGATTACAAAATGGTTAAGCTGCCCGCGTCATGAACGGACCTCTCGCCGCCTATCGCGAAAAACTGGACCAGGGTTTGATCCGCGCCGATATCGCGCAAGCCATGGCCGTTGAAAAGTTCGAGAGCCTGCATCGCGCCTTGGCCGATTATCGGCCGCACCAGGGTGATAGCGGGTGGCTGGCCCGTTTCGGATTGGGAAAGAAAGAACCCAAGCAGCTGCAATGGCGCGTCGGAGACTGCGACACCTGCCCAATCCGCCAAGGTCTTTACATCTATGGCGAGGTTGGCCGCGGCAAATCCATGCTGATGGATTTGTTCTTCTCCACCGCCCCGGTGGAGGCCAAGCGCCGGGTTCACTTCCACGAATTCATGCGCGATGTCCACAAGGCCATCCATGTCTGGCGGCAAGACGCCAACCACAAGGAATCCGACCCGATCCCCAAGCTGGCCCGCGACATCGCCGCCGACGCTTGGTTGCTGTGTTTTGACGAATTACAGGTCAGTGATATCGGCGACGCCATGATCCTGGGCCGTCTGTTCCAGGAATTGTTCGCCCAGGGTGTGGTGGTGGTCACCACCTCCAACCGCCATCCTGATGATCTCTATAAAGACGGCCTGCAACGCGACCGCTTCCTGCCTTTCATTGCTGAGATCAAGAACCGCCTGGACGTGCTGGAACTGAATTCCGACCGCGATTACCGGTTGGGCCGCAAGCGGGGCATGCAGGTTTATTACAGCCCGCTCAACGGTGCGTCCGACGACGCCATGATCCAATGCTTCGAACGCCTGACCGGCGGCTTGCCGCCGCGTCCGGAAAGTCTGGTGGTGCAGGGCCGCACTTGGTCCATCCCGCGCGCCGCCGACGGCTGCGCATGGTTCTCGTTCAACGAGATTTGCGGCGTTGCCCTCGGTCCGTCCGATTATCTGGAACTGGCGACCCAATACCATACCGTTCTGATTTCCGACGTTCCGCTGCTGTCGCCATCCAATCGCGACAAGGCCAAGCGGTTCGTCACCCTGATCGACGCGCTGTATGAGCATAAGGTGACATTCCTGTGTTCGGCAGCGGCGCAACCCGAGGATTTGTATCCCAGCGGCGACGGCGCTTTCGAGTTCCAGCGCACTGTCAGCCGCCTGATGGAAATGCAATCCGAGGAGTATTTGCACCAGGAGCATTTGACCTGAACAAGGGGTCAACGGAGTGGGTATGACTTCCGTTCCTGAGTTTAGGTGAGACCCCACCAAAGGGGTGGGTAAAAAACTACACCGGGTAGGTTTTCACAATGGAGTCAAAGCACTAGCGGCAAGAGGCCGCGAAACAACCGCTAAGTCACGGGTGAATAACCTGAAATTAACGAAGGCAATCAATGCCCACAGGAACCTTAATCCCTTGCCGAAACGGCCGATTCGCGCTACCAAATGCCGCCCACTGGTTCATGCTGCGTCTTTAGTTCGCGCAGCTTTCGTTCGACCTGTTCAAACGCATTACCGTCCGAGAGGCAACTTCCCATGGCACGCAAAAAGATCGCTCTCGTTGGCGCCGGCAATATCGGCGGCACCCTCGCTCACCTGATTGGCTTGAAGGAACTGGGCGACGTCGTCCTGTTCGATATCGCCGAAGGCACTCCTCAGGGCAAGGGCCTCGACATCGCCGAATCCACCCCGATCGAGGGCGTCAACGCCTCTTATTCGGGCGCGAACGACTACTCCGCCATCGCTGGCGCCGATGTCATCATCGTCACCGCCGGTGTGCCGCGTAAGCCCGGCATGAGCCGCGACGACCTGATCGGCATCAACGCCAAGGTCATGTCGCAGGTTGGTCAGGGCATCAAGCAGTACGCCCCGAACGCCTTTGTCATCTGCATCACCAACCCGCTGGATGCGATGGTGTGGGTGCTGCGCGAAGTCTCCGGTCTGCCCCACAACAAGGTGGTTGGCATGGCTGGCGTCCTCGACTCCGCCCGCTTCCGTTACTTCCTGTCGCAGGAATTCAACGTTTCGGTCGAAGACATCACCGCCTTCGTGCTGGGCGGCCATGGCGACACCATGGTGCCGCTGATCCGTTACTCGACCGTCGCCGGCATTCCGCTGCCTGACCTGGTCAAGGCCGGTTGGACCACCCAGGAAAAGCTCGACCAGATCGTTCAGCGCACCCGTGACGGCGGCGCCGAAGTGGTTGCCCTGCTGAAGACCGGTTCGGCCTTCTACGCTCCCGCCGCTGCCGCCGTGCAGATGGCCGAGTCGTACCTGAAGGACAAGAAGCGCGTTCTGCCGACCGCCGCCTGGGTTGACGGTGGCAAGTATGGCCAGGATGGCATCTATGTCGGCGTGCCGGTGATCATCGGTGAAGGCGGCGTGGAAAAGGTCGTCGAGATCGAACTGAACGACGCCGAAAAGGCCGAGTTCCAGAAGTCCGTGGACTCCGTCAAGGTTCTGATTGAAAAGTCCAAGGAACTGATGCCGAAGTAATCAAAACGGCTATACAGGCGAGGCTTTACGAATGAATATTCACGAATACCAAGCGAAAAAGCTGCTGTCGAAGTACGGCGTTGCCGTGCTTCGCGGCGGCGTTGCTTACACCGCCGACGAGGCCGAACAGGTTGCTAAGGACCTGGGCGGCCCCGTTTGGGTCGTCAAGTCGCAGATTCATGCGGGCGGCCGTGGCAAGGGTAAGTTCAAGGGCCGTGAAAACGAAGGTGGCGGCGTTCGCGTCGTCAAGTCGATTGAAGACGTCCGTAAGAACGTCACGTCGATGGTCGGCCAGACCCTGGTGACCCACCAGACCGGTCCGGTCGGCAAGGAAGTCAAGCGCGTCTATATCGAGGAAGGCTGCGATATCAAGCGCGAGCTGTACCTGGGTATGCTGATCGACCGCGCCACTTCGCGCGTCACCATCATGGCGTCGACCGAAGGCGGCATGGAAATCGAAGAAGTGGCCGCGACCCATCCGGAAAAGATCCTGAAGGTCGCCATCGACCCGGTTCAGGGTTTCCAGCAGTACCATGGCCGTCAGATCGCTTTCGGCCTGGGTCTGGAAGGCAAGCAGGTCAACACCGCCGTCAAGTTTATCGGCGCGCTGTACAAGGCCTTCATCGACCTGGATTGCTCGATCGTTGAAATCAACCCGCTGGTGGTCACCGGCGCGGGCGAAATCATCGCTTTGGACGCCAAGGTCAACTTCGACGACAACGCCCTGTTCCGCCACAAGGACGTGGAAGAACTGCGCGACGAGTCGGAAGAAGATCCGGCCGAACTGGAAGCCGCCCGCCACAGCCTGAACTACATCAAGCTGGACGGTCAGATCGGCTGCATGGTCAATGGCGCCGGCCTTGCCATGGCCACCATGGACATCATCAAGCTGTACGGCTCCGAACCCGCCAACTTCCTGGATGTGGGCGGTGGTGCCACCAAGGAACGCGTCACCACCGCGTTCAAGCTGATCCTGTCCGATCCCAACGTTGAGGGCATTCTGGTCAACATCTTCGGCGGCATCATGCGTTGCGACGTCATCGCCGAAGGCGTTGTCGCCGCTGCCCGCGAAGTCAGCCTGAACGTGCCGCTGGTCGTCCGTCTGGAAGGCACCAACGTCGAACTGGGCAAGAAGATCCTGTCCCAGTCGGGTCTGCCCATCATCGCCGCCGACAATTTGGCGGATGCCGCCGAAAAGGTGGTCAAGGCCGTGAAGGAGGCTGCGTAAATGGCCGTTCTCGTCAATAAAGACACCAAGGTCATCTGCCAGGGCTTCACTGGCGCTCAGGGGACCTTCCACTCCGAACAGGCGATTGCCTACGGCACCAAGATGGTTGGCGGCGTGACCCCCGGTAAGGGCGGCACCAAGCATCTGGACCTGCCGGTGTTCGACACCGTCGCCGAAGCCCGGGAACGCACGGGTGCCAACGCCAGCGTGATTTATGTCCCGCCGCCGTTCGCCGCCGATGCCATTCTGGAAGCCATCGACGCCGAAATCGAACTGGTGGTCTGCATCACCGAAGGCATCCCGGTCGTGGACATGCTGGCCGTCAAGCGCGCCCTGCAGAATTCCAAGACCCGCCTGATCGGCCCGAACTGCCCGGGTGTCATCACCCCCGGCGAACGCAAGATCGGCATTATGCCCGGTCACATTCACCGTCGCGGCAAGGTCGGCATCGTGTCGCGTTCGGGCACCCTGACCTATGAAGCCGTCGCGCAGACCACTGCCGCCGGCCTGGGCCAGTCCACCTGCATCGGCATCGGTGGTGATCCGATCAACGGCACCAACTTCGTCGACGCCCTGGAAATGTTCCTGGACGATCCCGAAACCGAAGCCATCATCATGATCGGCGAAATCGGCGGCAACGCCGAGGAAGACGGTGCCGAACTGCTCAAGAAGAGCAAGATCAAGAAGCCGACCGTCGGCTTCATCGCTGGTGTCACCGCTCCCCCCGGACGTCGTATGGGCCATGCTGGCGCCATCATCTCCGGCGGCAAGGGCGGCGCTGGCGACAAGCAGGAAGCCATGAAGAGCGCCGGTATCACCGTCGCCGACTCGCCTGCTTCGCTGGGCAGCACCCTGTTGAAGGTGTTGCAGGGCTAAAAACGGATCGGACGCCCCGGCCTTTGCAACAAGGCCGGGGCGCACGCCGAAAAAAGAAGACCCAACAAGCGTTTTTGCATTGGCGAAAACGCCGCGGCCTTCCCAATTAACAACACAACCGCCGTCAGGCGGGATTTTTTCAGTCCGTAGCATACGGCAATTAGGGAGAGGGCGTGGCGAGAGCCGTGCCCGCCGCATCGGATGCAGCAAGATCAGACATCTTTTCTGACTGGTGCCAACGCCACCTACGTCTCGGAATTGTATGGCCGTTATATCGAGGATCCCTCGTCGGTCGACCCGAGCTGGGCCGCGTTTTTCCGCGACCTCAATGAAGATGGTCGCGCCATCCTGGCCGAACTCAAAGGGGCCAGTTGGAACAAGAACGCCAACAAGGTGATCGGCGCACCCGTCGAGGAAGCGCCTGCCAAGAAGACTGACGCCAAGGGCAAGGGCGGCGCCGCTGGCGGCGTATCCCCCGAATACCTGCGCCGGGGTATCCTGGATTCCATCCGTGCTCTGATGCTGATCCGCACCTATCGGGTGCGCGGTCATCTGGAAGCCCGCCTGGACCCCCTGGGCCTGCATGTTCCCCCGCCGCATCCGGAACTGGACTACCGTAACCACGGCTTCACCGACGCCGACCTGGATCGCCCGATTTTCATCGACAACGTGCTGGGTCTGGAAACCGCCACCCTGCGCCAGATCATGAAGGTTCTGAAGGCGACCTATTGCGGTTCCATCGGTGTCGAGTTCATGCATATCCAGGACCCCGATGAAAAGGCCTGGATCCAAAAGCGCATCGAAAGCGTGCGCAACCACACTGATTTCACCGAACGCGGCAAGAAGGCCATCCTGGAACGCCTGACCGAGGCGGAAGGGTTGGAACGCTTCCTGCAGATGAAGTACACCGGCACCAAGCGGTTCGGTCTGGAAGGCGGCGAGGCGGTGATCCCCGCGCTGGAACAGATCCTGAAGCGCGGCAGCCAGTTGGGTCTGGAAGATGTGCAGTTGGGCATGGCCCACCGCGGCCGTCTCAACATCCTGACCAACTTCATGAAGAAGCCCTTCACGGCGCTGTTCTCGGAATTCCAGGGCAATCCGGCAACCCCAGAAGACTTCCAGGGTTCGGGCGACGTCAAGTATCACATGGGTACTTCGGCCGACCGCGAGTTCGACGGCCATCAGGTGCACCTGTCGCTGGCCGCCAATCCGTCGCATCTGGAAGTGGCCGATCCGGTCGTCCTGGGCAAGGTCCGCGCCAAGCAGACCCAGCGCAAGGATGAAAGCCGCAGCCAGGTCATGGGCATTCTGTTGCACGGCGACGCCGCTTTCGCGGGTCAGGGCGTGGTGCATGAATGTTTCGCCATGAGCCAGTTGAAGGGCTATTCCACCGGCGGCACCATCCATGTGGTGATCAACAATCAGATCGGCTTTACCACCGCGCCGCAATACAGCCGTTCCGGCCCCTATTGCACCGACGTGGCCAAGATGGTTCAGGCCCCGATCTTCCATGTCAACGGCGACGATTCCGAAGCCGTGATCCACGTGGCCCGCATCGCCACCGAATTCCGCCAGGAATTCAAGTCCGACGTGGTCATCGATCTGGTCTGTTATCGCCGTCACGGCCATAACGAAAGCGACGAACCGGCCTTCACCCAGCCGCTGATGTATCGCAAAATCGCGTCGCATCCGACCACCCGTCAGATTTATGCCAAGCAACTGATCGAGGAAGGCGTCATCACCGAGGAAGGCGCCAACCAGATGGTTGCCGACTTCCAGGCCAAGCTGGAAGCCGACTTCGACGCCGCCAAGTCCTATAAGGTCAACAAGGCCGACTGGCTGGAAGGCAAGTGGGCCGGTCTGGGCGCTTTGGACGATGAAGAAGAAATGCGCGAAGAGCGCACCGACGTCAGCAAGGAAGTGCTGACCGAAGTGGGTCAGGCCATTTCCCGTGCGCCGGAAAACTTCAACGTCAACCGCAAGATCCTGCGTCAGCTGGAAGCCAAGCGGAAGATGATCGAAACCGGCGAAGGCATCGACTGGGCGACCGGCGAAGCCCTGGCGTTCGGCACCCTGGTGGCCGAAGGCACGGCGGTGCGTCTGTCCGGTCAGGATTGCGGTCGCGGCACTTTCTCGCAGCGTCATTCGGTCCTGGTCGATCAGGAAAGCGAAGAACGCTATGTGCCGCTGAACAACATCCGCGACGGTCAGGCCCATTACGAAGTCATCGACTCGCTTTTGTCGGAAGAAGGCGTGCTGGGCTATGAATACGGTTACTCGCTGACCGAGCCCAACGGCCTGACCCTGTGGGAAGGCCAGTTCGGCGACTTCGCCAACGGTGCGCAGGTCATCATCGACCAGTTCATTTCGTCGGGCGAGAACAAGTGGATGCGCATGTCCGGTCTGGTCATGCTGCTGCCCCACGGCTATGAAGGTCAGGGTCCGGAACATAGTTCGGCCCGTTGGGAACGCTATCTGCAATTGTCGGCGGAAGACAACTGGGCGGTCTGCAATCTGACCACTCCGGCCAACTACTTCCATGCGCTGCGTCGTCAGGTGCGCCGCAACTTCCGCAAGCCGCTGGTGATCATGACGCCGAAGTCGCTTCTGCGTCACAAGCTGGTGGTCAGCAAGCTGGAAGAGTTCGGCCCCGGTTCGCGCTTCCACCGCGTCCTGCCGGAAATCGACACGCTGAAGGCCGATGACCAGATCCGTCGCGTTGTCCTGTGCTCGGGCAAGGTCTATTACGACCTGTACGAGGAACGGGCCAAGCGTGGTCTGGACGATGTCGCCATCGTGCGCGTCGAACAGCTCTATCCGTGGCCGAAGGAAACGCTGATGAAGCAGATCGGCCGTTACTCGAACGCTGAAGTGGTGTGGTGCCAGGAAGAACCGGCCAACATGGGTCCGTGGACCTTCGTTGACCGCCGGATCGAATTCATCCTGGAAGAGCTGGAACACAAGTTCCGCAAGCCCTATTACGTCGGCCGCAAGGCTTCGGCGTCGCCCGCCACCGGCGTGCATAAGAACCATGTTTATGAACAGGCCTTGCTGGTCGAACAGGCGCTGTCCGGCGCGCTGTTCACTCTGCCCCAGCCGTTCCGGCGGGTGACCAAGATGGCTAAAATCCAAAACCCGAAGCAAGGCTAAGGCGAGGAAGTCCGAATGACTACTCAGATCGTTGTGCCCACCCTGGGCGAGTCCGTTACCGAAGCCACCATCGCCAAGTGGTTCAAGGCCCCTGGCGAGGCGGTCAACGCCGACGAACCGATCGTCGAATTGGAAACCGATAAGGTGACCGTCGAGGTCAATGCTCCCGCTTCGGGCACTCTGGCCGAGATCGTCGCCAATGTCGGTGATACCGTCGCCGTCGGTGCCGTGCTGGGCGTGATCGGTGCTGGCGGCGCTGCCGTCGCGTCTGTCGCCCCGGTCAAGCCCGTTGCCGCCCCGGCCCCGGCTGCCGCCCCCGCCGCTGCTCCGGCTGCGTCCGCCTCCGCGGCCGGGTTCCCGGCTCCGTCGGCCCGCAAGCTGATCGAGGAAAATAACCTGAACGCCTCGGCGATCGCGGGCACCGGCAAGGACGGCCGCATCACCAAGGGTGACGTGATCAGCGCTCTGGAAGTCCCGGCTGCCGCTCCTGCCGCCGCCGCTGCTCCCCGCGCCGAAGACCCGCGTGAACAGCGCGTCAAGCTGACCCGTCTGCGCAAGACCATCGCCAAGCGTCTGAAGGACGCGCAGAACACCGCCGCCATGCTGACCACTTTCAACGAAGTGGACATGACCGCGCTGAACGCCCTGCGCGCCCAGTACAAGGACGCTTTCGAAAAGAAGCACGGCGCCAAGCTGGGCTTCATGTCCTTCTTCGTGAAGGCTTGCGTCACCGCTCTCAAGGAATGGCCGGCCGTCAATGCCGAGTTCACTCCCGAAGAAATCATCTACAAGAACTTCTATGACATCGGCGTTGCCGTCGGCACCCCGAACGGTCTGGTGGTTCCGGTGGTGCGCGATGCCGACAAGCTGTCCTTCGCCGGTGTGGAATCGGCCATTGCCGGTTACGGCAAGAAGGCCCGCGACGGCAAGCTGACCATGGAAGAAATGACCGGCGGCACCTTCACCATCTCCAACGGTGGTGTCTATGGTTCGTTGATGAGCACCCCGATCCTCAACGCCCCGCAATCGGCCATCCTGGGCATGCACAAGACCCAGTTGCGTCCGATGGTGATGCCCGACGGCAAGATCGAAGCCCGCCCGATGATGTATCTGGCGCTGTCCTATGACCACCGCATCGTCGACGGCCGCGAAGCGGTGTCGTTCCTGGTGCGCGTCAAGGAATGCATCGAAGATCCGCAGCGCATCCTGCTGGACATGTAATCACTTTCAGTTCCGGCCTCTTCCCATGGGAGAGGCCGGTTCCGTCTTTCCTTCCGAGGATCAGAGATGAGCGAAAACAATTTCGATGTGGTCGTCATCGGTGGCGGCCCCGGCGGTTATGTCGCCGCCATCCGCGCCGCCCAGTTGGGCCTTAAGGTCGCCTGCGTTGAAAAGCGCGGCGCTTTGGGCGGTACCTGCCTGAACGTCGGCTGCATCCCCTCCAAGGCGCTGCTGCAGTCGTCGCACCATTACGAAGATGCCAAGCATCACTTCGCCGAGCATGGCATCAACGTGCATAAGGTCGATCTCGACCTGGCCGTGATGATGGCCCGCAAGGACAAGGTGGTGTCGGACAACACCAAGGGCATCGAATTCCTGTTCAAAAAGAACAAGGTCGCCTATTTCATCGGTGAAGGCCGTATCGCCGCTGCCGGTCAGGTCGATGTCGTGACCAAGGACGGCGTTTCCAAGCTGGCCGCCAAGAACATCGTGATTGCCACCGGTTCGGAAGTGACTCCGCTGCCGGGCGTCGAAATCGACGAAAAGCACATCATCTCGTCCACCGGCGCGCTGGCCCTGGCCGCTGTGCCGAAGCATCTGGTGGTGATCGGCGCGGGCGTCATCGGCCTGGAACTGGGCTCGGTGTGGCGTCGTCTGGGCGCGGATGTGACCGTGGTGGAATTCCTCGATCGTGCCCTGCCGCTGCATGACGGCGAAATTTCCAAGCAGATGCAGCGCATCCTGGAACGCCAAGGCATGAAGTTCAAGCTGGGCACCAAGGTGACCGGCGCCAAGACCGCCAAGGGCAACGTTACCCTGACCCTGGAACCCGCCAAGGGCGGCGATGCGGAAGAACTGAAGGCTGATGCCGTGTTGGTGGCCATCGGCCGCCGCCCGCACACCGCTAATTTGGGCGCCAAGGAAGCCGGTGTCGAGATCGACGCCCGCGGCTTCGTCAAGGTGGACAACCACTTCCGCACCAATGTTGCCGGTATCTATGCCATCGGCGATGTCATCGGCGGCCAGATGCTGGCCCACAAGGCCGAGGAAGAAGGCGTGGCCCTGGCGGAGATGCTGGCCGGTCAGGCTGGTCATGTGAATTACGACGCCATCCCCGGCGTGGTTTACACTTGGCCGGAAGTCGCCAATGTCGGTAAGACCGAAGAACAACTGAAGGCCGAAGGCGTCGCCTACAAGACCGGCAAGTTCCCCTTCAGCGCCAACGGTCGCGCCCGTGCCAACGGCGACATCGACGGCTTTGTGAAGATACTGGCCGATGCCAAGACCGACCGCGTGCTGGGCTGCCACATCATCGGCCCGGCGGCTGGTGATCTGATCGCCGAAGTGGTGCTGGGCATGGAATTCGCCGCTGCCGCCGAAGACATCGCGCGCACCTGCCACGCTCACCCGGCCCTGGGTGAAGCCGTGAAGGAAGCGGCCCTGGCCGTGGCGGGCCGTCCGATCCATATCTGATCGAACGGACTGTTTCTTTTAAAAAGCCGGGGTGCGCAAGCATCCCGGCTTTTTGTTTCAGCACGCCCAAGCTTGCCAGCAGGAATGAAACCCCTATCTTTAAGCCGTCTGGGCGGCTGATCCGCCTCTCGCGTCACGGGAAGGGGGATTTTCATGACCGTTCAGTTTTTGCTGACCTGCCTGCTGGTGGTGGCATCGCCGGGAACCGGGGTGTTGTTCACCATTTCCACCGGGCTTTCGCAGGGACGGCGGGCCAGCGTGATTGCCGCCTTTGGCTGCACACTGGGGATCATCCCGCATTTGCTGGCGGCGGTCTTCGGGGTGGCGGCGCTGCTGCATGCCAGCGCAATGGCCTTTATGACCCTGAAATATGCGGGCGTCGCCTATCTGCTTTACATGGCCTGGATGACGCTGCGCGACAAAAGCGCCTTTGACGTTTCCGATACGATCCAGCAGGAAAGCGCGCTGTCGATCATCTGGCGCAGCGTTTTGCTGAACCTTCTCAACCCCAAACTGTCGATTTTCTTTCTGGCCTTCCTGCCCCAGTTCCTGGATGGCAATGACGCTCAGCCGATGCTGCACATGTTGGAACTGAGCGGCGTTTTCATGGCCATGACGCTGGTGGTCTTTGCCGCCTATGGGCTGTTCGCTGCCTCGGTGCGCGGGGCGATCCGGCGCAGTCCGGCGGTGTTGGCCTGGATGCGCCGCAGCTTTGCCGCTGCCTTCGCCCTGTTAGGGGTACGGTTGGCGGTGACCGAATAGAGCCAGAGGATCACGCCGCCACTACGCGCAGGCGGCTGATGTCGCGGGCGGGCGGGGCGCCGTATTGGCGGCTATATTCGCGGCTGAACTGGGACGGGCTTTCATAACCGACCCGCAAACTGGCGGTGGCGGCATCCATCTGTTCGGTCAGCATCAGCCGCCGTGCCTCTTGCAACCGCATCTGCTTTTGATACTGCAACGGGCTGAGCGCGGTAATGGATTTGAAGTGATGGTGCAGCGAAGATGGGCTCATATTGACCCGGCGTGCCAAATCTTCGATCC
>JASLCK010000003.1 GCA_030151865.1 Rhodospirillaceae bacterium
CAATCAGATTACCGAAGCCGACTGGCGGCTGTTTCCGACCTCGGTGCGTTTCGACGTCGCCTATTTCTCGCTGTTCAAGTGCAACCGCAACCGCATCGCCGACTTTCCGAATTTGCTGAATTATATGCGCGAGCTTTACGCCATTCCGGGCGTCGCCGACACGGTGAAGCCGCGCTATTACGTGATGGGCTACTACTCGATCACCCGCGTCAATCCGACCGGGATCATTCCCAAAGGCACGCCGGTCGATTTCAAGATGCCGCACGACCGCACGCGCTTCGCGGCGTGAGCGCCAAGGTCTTGTCGATTGTTTGAACACCAAGTGATGCAGCCATGATCCCGCGTTACACCCGACCCGAAATGGCGGCGATCTGGTCGCCGGAAACGCGCTTTCGCATCTGGTTCGAGATCGAGGCGCATGCGGCCGATGCCATGGCGGAGCTCGGCATCATCCCCAAGGACGCGGCGGCGACGATCTGGGCCAAGGGCAAGAACGCCAAGTTCGACATCGCGCGCATCGATGAGATCGAGCGCGAGACCAAGCACGATGTCATCGCCTTTCTGACCCATCTTTCGGAAATCGTCGGACCGCAGGCGCGCTTCGTGCACCAGGGCATGACCTCGTCCGACGTGCTCGACACCTGCTTGTCGGTGCAGTTGACCCAGGCCGCCGATCTGTTGCTGGCCGATATCGACGAATTGCTGGCCGCCCTGGAACGCCGCGCCTTTGAATTCAAGGATCTGGTCTGCATGGGCCGCAGCCACGGCATCCATGCCGAGACGGTGACCATCGGCCTGAAGTTCGCAGGCTTCCACGCCGAATTCCAGCGCAACAAGGACCGCCTGCTGGCGGCCCGCAAGGATATCGCCACCTGCGCCATTTCCGGCGCTGTCGGCACCTTTGCCAACATCGACCCTTCGGTCGAAGATTATGTCGCCGAAAAGCTGGGCCTGTCGCCGGAACCCCTGTCGACTCAGGTGATCCCGCGCGACCGTCATGCCCATTACTTCGCCACCCTGGGCGTGATCGCCAGCAGCGTCGAACGCGCCGCCACCGAAATCCGCCATCTGCAGCGCACCGAAGTGCGCGAGGCCGAGGAATATTTCTCGCCCGGTCAGAAGGGCAGTTCGGCGATGCCGCACAAGCGCAACCCGGTACTGACCGAAAACCTGACCGGTCTGGCCCGTCTGGTGCGCAGCGCCGTGGTGCCCGCCCTGGAAAACGTCGCTCTGTGGCATGAGCGCGATATCAGCCACAGCTCGGTTGAACGCATGATCGGCCCCGACGCCACCATCACCCTGGACTTTGCCCTGGCCCGCCTGACCAACGTGGTGGCCAATCTGGTGATCTATCCCGACGCGGTCGAACGCAACCTGAACCAGTTGGGCGGCCTGATCTTCAGCCAGCGCGTTTTGCTGGCCCTGACCCAGGCCGGCCTGTCGCGTGAAGACAGCTATAAGGCTGTGCAGCGCAACGCCATGGAAGTGTGGAACGGCACCGGCCGCTTCCTCGACCTTTTGAAGGCCGACAAGGAAGTCGTGGGCGCTTTGGGTGCCGAGAAGATCGAAGAGTTGTTCGATGTTGGCTATCACACCAAGAACATCGACACCATTTTCAAGCGGGTGTTCGGCCACCTTTAAGCCGAGGTTGCCTTAACGAGAAAAGCCGGTCGCAACCCGACCGGCTTTTTTCATGTCTTTATCCAGACGACGGCACAGCAAAAAGGGCCGATGATCGAACATCATCGGCCCTTTTTATCGGCTCATGCTGGAGCCCGGCTTATTCCGGGGTGACGGTCTGCTTGCCGTCGGACACTTCCGACACGATTTCGGCGCGGGCCGTCGCCAGCAGACGTTCAGCCTGATGCAGCACCTTGCTTTCGCTGATCTCAACGCCCTTGGTAGCCAGATCAGTCAGCGCCTTCTTGACAGCGCCGCCCTGACCGCCGCCCAGATCGGCTTCGACCATCGCCTTGGCATAGGCCTGCGCCTGTTCGGCATTCAGTCCCAACAAGTCGGCAACCCACAAACCCAACAGCTTGGCGCGGCGGGCATTGACTTTGAAAGCAAGTTCCTCGTCCAGGTGATATTTGGCTTCAAAAGCCTTTTCCCGTTCGTCGAAAGCGCTCATTCCAGGTGTTCCCCTAAACAAATTTGCTTGGATTTTCTAAATAGCACTCTGGCCGATAGCCTTATTCTGGCGAGAGAGGTTATAACCTCGACGTTGCGGTTATTGTACCGGATTTTTTGCTATGTGCACTCTTGTCATCCTGCGCCGACCCGGCCACCCCTGGCCCGTGGTGATTGGCGCCAACCGCGATGAAATGCAAGGCCGTCCCTGGCGGGCACCGGCTCGACATTGGGACGACCGTCCCAATGTGACCGCCGGACTGGACGAACTGGCGGGCGGGTCCTGGATGGGCCTGAACGACGAAGGGATGTTCGCCGCCATCTTGAACCGCATGGGCACATTGGGGCCGCAGGCGGGCAAGCGCTCGCGCGGGGAGCTGGTGTTGGACGCCCTTGATCATGCCGACGCCGTCGATGCCGCCCACGCCTTGGCCGACCTCAATCCCAGCGCCTATCGCCCGTTCAACATGATCCTTGCCGACAACCGCGACGCCTTTTGGCTGCGGGCCGACGGCACCAGCGTGCGCACCATTCCCCTGAAGGAAGGGGTCTCGATGATCACCGCGTTCGAGATCAATGACACCCAGGACGCCCGCATCCGAAACTTTCTGCCGCGTTTTGAAAACGCCGCCCTTCCCGATCCTGATAGCGGGGATTGGACCGGCTGGCAGGCGTTGCTGTCCAGCACCGCCCCGGACGGCATCCTCGACCGCGAGGCGGGCCTGTGTTTTCAGTTGGACAACGGTTTCGGCACCCGCAGTTCCGCCCTGGTCGCCCTGCCCGCCATCGGACGCTATGGGGTGACGCCGACCTTTCTGTTCGCCGCCGATAAGCCCGACCGCACGCCCTATCAGCCAGTTGCCGGGCTGACTGCCCCGATCGCGCCGCTCTAAACGAAAAACGGGGCCTTGCGGCCCCGTTTTATCAGTGCGAACGCACCAGGTCTTACTTGACCTCCAGCGGCGGCATCATCAGCGGTTGGGTGCCGCTTTCCAACACCGACAACGCCGGTTCCAGCACCGTCATCAGACGGGCCAAACGCAGGCGGGTTTGGCTGTCCAAACCGCCATGCCCGCCATTGCCCAACATGTCCACCACCATCTCCAAGGGGTCCTTGGGCTTGGGGAAGACCTGAAGATCAACCGGCATCTGCGCGGGCTGATGGGCCAGTTGGCGCAGGGCGACAAAGGCGGTGGCAAAGCCGCCGTTTTCGTCCACCAGACCAACCTTGCGGGCTTCATCGCCCGGCCAGACGCGACCCCGCGCCACCTTGTCGATCTGCTCATCCGACAGCTTGCGGGCTGCCTTGGCCTTGCCGGTAAAGTCGGCATAGACATGGTCCAGCATGGCGTTCATGCGTTCCCAGCCATCGGCGTTGAAGGGCTGGTTGGAACTCCACATCGGGGCGTTGCGGCCTTCGTGGATTTCGTCCCAATTGACGCCCAGCTTCTTCCACAGATCGGCCAAGACGATCTTGCCGGAAAACACCCCGATCGACCCGGTGATGGTGCCCGGCTGGGCGATCACCTTGTCGGCGGCCATGGCGGCGAAATACCCACCCGAGGCAGCGACATTGCCCATGGACACCACCACCGGCTTTCCGGCGGCGCGGGCATTGACCACTTCGCGCCAGATGGCGTCCGACGCGGTATAGGATCCGCCAGGGCTGTCGATGCGGAACAGGATCGCCTTGATCTTGGGGTCCTTGACGGCATCGCGGAACGCCTTGGTGATGCGTTCCGACGCCATCACGGTGTCTTCGGAGAAAGCGCCCTTATCACCCTGCTGAACCGTACCGACGCCATAAATCAGCGCCACCTGGAAATCGGCGGCGGCAGGCTTGGCAGCGGAACGGGCGGCATAGGCATCGACATCCACCAGTTTAGCCCCGCCATCGGTCATGGCTTTTTCGAACTCGTCCCAATAGGCCAGATGATCGACCAGCTTGGCGTCCTTGGCTTCGGCCCCCAGCAGAGGAGCCCGATCGATCAACGCCTTGACCTGATCGACCGTCAGCTTGCGGTCCTGGGCGATACCTTCGGTCACCTGACGGGAAAACGCGCTGATCAGCATTTGCGTCGCTTCGCGGTTTTCCTTGGTGAACTGACGCTGGGTAAAGGTATCGATGGCCGACTTATATTCGTGGCGCGCCCCGAATTCGGCCTTGATGCCCAGCATGTCCAGGGTATCGCGGATGAACGGCGCTTCGGCCATGAAGCCAGTCAGGCCGATGTCACCCGACGGCTGCATCCAGATATCTTGGAAAGCGCTGGCGGTGTAATAAGCCCCGGTCGCGGCCGAAAACTCACCCAGCGACGTGGAAAACACCGCCGTCTTCTTGCCCGACTTGCGGAACGTCGCTACGGCGTCGCGGATTTCCTGGGCCTGGGCCAGCCCGAGCCGCACGCCATCGATGCGCGCCGCCACCCCGACCACCTGAGGGTCATTGGCGGCACGGTCCAACAGCGCCACCACGTCCTTCAGGATCAGTGGGTCTTTGCCTTCCAGCTTGAAAAATGGATTGGAAGAACCCACTTCGGCAATGCCCCGGTTCAGGTCCAGCATCAGGACCATCTGTTTGGGCAGCGGAGCGGGACGTTCGCGCAGGGCGGCGTATAAGCCTGCCCCGGTCAGCGTCAAGGTCAGGCCGCCGATGACGGCCAGAACGATCAGGATGATGCGACCCAAAAGCCGCATGTCGGTTCTCCCATTGGGATGTCTGGTGGTTCCTTAATGGTCTTACCGGCAGGGGCGGTCAAGGGCTGGTTGCCGAAAGACCCGGACTTTCCATAAACTGTCGGTATGACCGACACGTCTTTGACCGGCGCCGCCGCCCGCTATTGGCACCCGTTGGCGGATGGGCGCATCGAATGCGATCTCTGCCCGCGTCTGTGCAAGCTGCACGACGGGCAGCGGGGGCTGTGCTTTGTCCGTGCCCGCAGCGGTGCGCAATTGGTTTTGACCACCTATGGCCGCTCTTCCGGTTTTTGCCTCGATCCCATCGAGAAAAAGCCGCTGAACCATTTTTACCCTGGCACACCGGTTCTGTCGTTCGGCACGGCGGGCTGCAACCTGACCTGCAAGTTCTGTCAAAACTCGGACATCAGCAAAACGCGCGAAGCCGATCTGTTGAACCAGACCGCACCCCCCGCCGCCATCGCCCAGGCAGCGGCGCAGACCGGCTGCCGTTCGGTCGCCTTCACCTACAACGACCCAGTGATCTTTCTGGAATATGCTGTTGATACGGCCCAGGCCTGCCGCGCCTTGGGGCTGAAGACCGTGGCGGTGACGGCGGGCTACATCACCCCGGCGGCACGCCCTGAATTTTTTGCCGCCATGGACGGTGCCAATGTCGATCTGAAGGGCTTTTCCGACCGTTTTTATGACCGCCTGTGCGGAGCCCGCCTGCAAGACGTTCTGGATACCTTGGTCTATCTGAAGCATGAAACCGATGTGTGGTTTGAAATCACCACCCTTTTGATCCCCGGCGAAAATGACGACGACGCCGAGTTGCGCGCCCTGTCGGCCTGGATCGCCACCAATCTGGGGCCGGATGTGCCGCTGCATTTCAGCGCCTTTCATCCGGCCTGGAAAATGACCGATCATCCCAATACCCTGCCCGCCACTTTGGGCCGGGCCCGCGCCATCGCCAAGGATGCCGGGCTGCATCATGTCTATACCGGCAATATCCACGATCCGGCCGGGGCAAGCACCTATTGCGCCGCCTGTGGGGCCTTGCTGATCGAACGGGACTGGTACCAGGTGGGTCAATGGAACCTGACGGCACAGGGGCAATGCCGGTTCTGCCACACCGCCCTGCCCGGCCGCTTTGACCCAACCCCGGGCAATTGGGGACGCAAGCGGGTGCCGATCCGCTTTCAAGCCGGGTAAGGGCCAGGTCAAGGCCAGGTCAAGGATTGCAAACCCACCTTTGATAGCCTAAAACCCCAGCCAATATGGGCAATGTGGAAAAGCCATGTTGAAACGGGTTTTAACCTGGGGTTTGAAGCTGGCTTTGACGGCGGGCTCCATCTGGTATCTGCAAAAGAAGGTCGATCTGGGCGCCGCCTGGGTGGAAGCCAAGGAAGTCGATCCGCTGATGCTGGCGGTCGCGCTTGGCTTGCAGGCGGTCCAGGTGTGCGTCTGCGCCGGACGCTGGAAGCTGGTTTTGCGGGCCATCGGTGGCTTTCTGCCCTTCACCACCGCCGCCGAACTGTTCATGATCGGCAACTTCTTCGGTCAGGTTCTGCCCGGTGCCGTGGGCGGCGATGCCATCCGCATGTGGCGCACCCACCGGGCCGGTCTATCCCTGTCGGCCTCGATCAATTCCGTCGCTTTGGAACGCCTGATCACCGTCTTTGGTCTGGTGCTGCTGGTGGCGGCCACCCAACCCTTGATGGCCGGTCGCGTTTCCGACACGTCGGGGGCCTGGATTTTCCCGGCGCTGACGGTCGGCGGGGTGGTCGGCATCGGCGTGCTGACCCTGCTGGATCGGATGCCGGGGTTCTTGACCCATCTTAAGATTGTCCAAGGCTTCATGAAGTTGGCGGGCGACAGCCGCCGCCTGTTCCTGTCGCCGCGTCATGTCCTGCCCACTTTGGCGCTGACCCTGTTCGGTCATGTCAATCTGGCCCTGGTGGTCTGGGCCACCGCCGTCGGCATGGATGCCCCGGCAACCATCCTGGATTGTATCGTCCTGGTACCGCCGGTCATCCTGGTCGCCACCCTGCCCATTTCCATCGCGGGCTGGGGGGTGCGCGAAACCGCCATGGTCACCCTGATGGGCTTTATCGGCGTCCCGGCTGCGCAAGCCGCCGCCATGAGCGTGCTGTTTGGCGTACTGACCGTGCTGATTTCCCTGCCCGGCGGAATTTTGTGGCTGTTTGCCAAGGATCGCCGCGCCGCGTCACAGCAGGTCGCTGGAGAAACCGCCGAATAATTCCCCAGGATGGCCTTTCCTTCCGGCGAACGGGTGTTACATTGAGACAACCGCTTTGTTTCGCCGTTCAAGGAACTGCTTTCCATGAAGATTTCGTTCTCCAAGTCCACCTTGCCGTCCGAAGGCGCTTACGTCGTCGGCGTCCGTGAAGGCCGCGTCCTGACTGCGACCGCCAAGCTGGTGGACGAAAAGACCGGCGGCGCGCTGACCCGCGCCATTGCCGCCAGCCGTTTCGAAGGCAAAAAGGATCAGTCGCTGGTCCTGCTGGCTCCCCATGGGCTGGAGGCGTCGCGCCTGCTGTTGGTCGGCCTGGGGGCCGAAGACAAGCTGGACGCCAAGGCCGCCGAAGGTCTGGGTGGGCTGATCTATGCCGCCCTGCAAGGCGTCGGCGATGCTCAGGCCACCTTGGAACTGGATATCGACGCCACTCTGGCCGCCCATGTCGCCTTTGGCGCGCTGCTGCGCAGCTACCGCTTCGACAAGTACCGCACCAAGGAAAAGAAGGAAGACAAGCCCAGCCTGAAAAAGCTGGTGCTGGCCCTGCATGCCCATGCCGAAGCCAAGCAGGCTTTCGCCAAGCTGGAACCCATCGCCGACGGCGTGTTCCTGACCCGCGATCTGGCGTCGGAACCGGCCAATGTGCTGCATCCTGAAAGCCTGGCCCAACTGGCCACCGAACTGGCCGAGTTTGGCCTGGAAGTCGGCGTGCTGGGCGAAAAGCAGATGAAGAAGCTGGGCATGGGCGCGCTGCTGGGCGTCGGCCAGGGCAGCGAAAAAGAATCCCATCTGGTCACCCTGTCGTGGAACGGCCTGGACAATGACGACGCCCCCATCGCTTTTGTCGGCAAGGGCGTGACCTTTGATTCCGGCGGCATCAGCATCAAGCCCGCCGCCGGTATGGAAGACATGAAGTGGGACATGGGCGGGTCCGCCGTGGTGCTGGGTCTGATGAAGACCCTGGCCCTGCGCAAGGCCAAGGTCAACGCGGTCGGCGTCATCGGTCTGGTGGAAAACATGCCGTCGGGCACCGCCCAGCGCCCTGGCGACGTGGTCACCAGCCTGTCGGGTCAAACCATTGAAGTCATCAACACCGACGCCGAAGGCCGTCTAGTGCTGGCCGATGCCCTTTGGTACACCCAGGACACCTTCAAGCCCAAAGCGATCATCGATCTGGCCACCCTGACCGGGGCCATCATCATTTCGCTGGGCAGCAACTACGCCGGTCTGTTCGCCAACAACGACGATCTGGCCAAGCAGTTGACCGATGCGGGCGACAGCGTCGATGAAAAGCTGTGGCGCATGCCGGTGGACGATGTCTACGACAAGCAATTGAAGTCCGACATCGCCGACATGAAGAACGTCGGCGGGCGCGAAGGCGGCAGCATCACCGCCGCCATGTTCCTGAAGCGCTTTGTCCGCGACGTGCCGTGGGCGCACCTGGATATCGCCGGTGTCACCTGGGCGCAAAAGGACGGTCCGGTCACCCCCAAGGGCGCGTCCGCCTTTGGCGTGCGCCTGCTGAACCGTCTGGTCGCCGATCATTACGAAAAGAAGTAACTCCCCTTGATCAAGGTATCGTTCGCTGCTGCTGCGGCCGGGGCGCAAGCCCTGGCCGTCGGCGTATGGGAAGGCGGGGCGCTCTGTTCTGCCGCCCAATCCCTGGACAACCGCACCGGTGGTCTCGTCACCCAAGCCTTGAAGACCATGAAAGGCTTCAAGGGCGAGGCGGAAGATCACCTGATGCTGTTCGCCCCGACCGGCCCCGTCATCCTGGTGGGACTGGGGGAAGCGGACGACCTTGACACCCCGCAAATCCGCCGGATCGGCGGCGCTCTGTTCGCCGAACTGGCGGGATCGGGCTTTGACCACCTGACCCTCGCGCTTGATCTGTCGGCGGAACTGGCGGCGGAACTGGCCTACGGCATGCGCCTGCGGGCCTGGAGGCCTGCGGCCCGCTATCGCTCCAAACCGGATGAAGAAACCGTTTGGCATCTGACCGGAATCACCGTCGTCACCCCCGACGTCAAAGCCAGCGAACGGCGCTACCAACGACTGGCCCCAGTTGCTCTGGCCTCGTCCCAGGCGCGCGACTGGGTGGTCGCCCCCGCCAACGAGCTGACGCCCCCCGCCTTTGCCGAACGGCTTAAGGGGCTGGAAAGCCTGGGCGTGCAGGTGGACATTCTCGACGCCCGCAAGACCGGTCTGAAACTGCTGCACGCCGTCGGACAGGCCAGCCGTCATGCCCCCGTGCTGGCGGTGTTGCGCTGGTCTTTCGGCCCCAAGGGTCAAGCCCCCATCGCCTTTGTCGGCAAGGGCATCACCTTTGACACCGGCGGCATCGACATCAAGGATGCCGAGGACATGGACGAGATGAAGGGCGATATGGGCGGGGCCGCCGCCGCTGCCGGGGCCATCGCCGCCCTGGCCGGTCGGAAAGCCCGCGTCAACGCCGTCGCCGTTCTGGCCATCGCCGAGAACATGCCGTCGGGCAACGCCACCCGCCCCGGCGATGTGGTCAAGGGATATGGCGGCAAGACGGTGGAAATCGTCGATACCGACGCCGAAGGCCGTCTGGCCTTGGCCGATGCCCTGGCCTGGACCGCCGAACAGATCAAGCCAGCCCTGATGATCGATCTGGCCACCTTGACCGGTGCGGTGGAAATCGCCTTGGGCCGACACAAGGCCGGACTTTTCACCGCCGACGATGCCCTGGCGCAAAGCCTTTACGACATCGGCGAGGCCGAGGATGAGCCCCTGTGGCGCTTGCCCCTAACCGACGCCTATGACGACGACATCAAAAGCCCGGTGGCCGATCTGCGCAACTGCACCTGGGCCAAACGTTCGCCTGACCATATCAACGCCGCGCGTTTCCTTCAGCATTTCGTTCCCGACGGCACGGCCTGGGCTCATCTCGACATCGCCGGCGTGTCGGAAGCCGAGGAAGACGGCCCCCTGGCCGCCGAAGGGCCAACAGCGTTCGGGGTCCGCCTGCTGGACCAGCTGGCGTCATCCCACTTCCAGGAGTAGGGTTTCGTCCATGACGACCCGCATCGGCTTTTATCATCTGGTTCCGCTGCCGCTGGAACAGGCCCTGCCCAAGCTTTTGGAAAAAGCCATGGCGGCGGGAAACCGTGTCCTGGTGATGGCGGGATCGGTCGAGCGGGTGGCCTATCTGGACAATCTTTTGTGGACCTATCAGCCCGACAGTTGGCTGGCGCACGGCACCATGGCCCAGCCCGATCAGGCTTTGCAGCCGGTCCTGCTGACCGATCGCGATGAAAATGCCAACGGCGCGGATTTGCTGATCCTGACCGATGGCGTGCAGACCGAACATATCGCCAGCTTCAGCCGTTGCCTCAACATCTTTGACGGCAATGACGATGCCGCGGTGGAAGCCGCCCGCGCCCAATGGAAAGATTGGAAGAATCTGGGCCTGGAATTGGTTTATTATCAACAGACAGACCGTGGCGGCTGGGTGGAAAAAGCCCGCGTCGGCGGTCCCTCGGAAACCCCTCCATCCCCCGCCCCCTGACTTCTGCACCCATCCCGAAGAAACAACCTAAAAGACGACGCGCCGCACCGTCCGCGACGACGCCGGGAGGACAAGGCGAAAATGTATAACGGCAAGGTTCTGGTCGCCCAAGGCGGCGGCCCGACGGCGGTAATCAACCAGTCCATGGTTGGTGCCGTTTTAGAATCGCGCAAGTTCCGCAATGTCGATCTGGTCTACGGCGCGCTGCATGGCGTGCGCGGCATCGTTGACGAGGAATTTCTCGACCTGACCCAGGAAACCACCCACAACCTGGAAATGGTGGCGCAGACCCCGGCTTCGGCCCTGGGCTCGACCCGTGACAAGCCCGACCTGAAATACTGCCAGGAAATCTTTCGCGTCCTGCAGGCCCACGAAATCGGCTATTTCTTCTATATCGGCGGCAACGACAGTTCCGACACCGTGCGCATCGTCAGCGAGGAAGCCCATAAGAGCGGCTATCCCCTGCGCTGCATGCACATCCCCAAGACCATCGACAACGATCTGGTCGAAAACGACCACACCCCCGGCTTTCCGTCGGCGGCCCGCTATGTGGCGCAGGCCTTCATGGGGGCCAATCTCGACAATTGGGCCCTGCCCGGCGTTTATGTGGCGGTGGTGATGGGCCGTCATGCCGGGTTCCTGACCGCGGCCTCGGCCCTGGGCAAGAAGTTCCCCGACGATGGCCCGCATCTGATCTATCTGCCGGAACGGGTGTTCGACATCGACCGCTTCATCGCCAACGTCAAGGAAGTCTATGACCGCCATGGCCGTTGCGTCATCGCCGTGTCCGAAGGCATCCACGACGCCAGCGGCGTTCCCATCGCCCTTAAGCTGGCTTCGCAGGTCGAACGCGACGCCCACGGCAATGTCCAGCTTTCCGGCACCGGCGCGCTGGCCGATCTGCTGTGCGAGGAAATCAAGACCAAGCTTGGCATCAAGCGGGTGCGCGGCGATACGCTGGGTTATATCCAGCGCAGCTTTGTCGGCTGTGTCTCCGACGTCGATCAGCGCGAAGCCCGTGAAGTCGGCGAAAAGGCTGTGCAATGGGCCATGTGGGGCGAACAGGACGGCAGCGTCGCCATCCAGCGCACCGGCTTTTACTCGGTCGATTACAAACTGGTGCCGTTGCAGGCGGTGGGCGGCAAGACCCGCACCATGCCCGACGAGTTCATCTCGGAAAGCGGCACCGACGTCACCGACGCTTTCCGCATGTATCTGCGCCCGTTGCTGGGGTCGCGCATGCCCGACGCCTATCGGCTGCGCACCCACAGCAACAGCGTCCCGAAAATCTTGAACAAAGGTTAGTTTTGCCGTTACCCATCCTGACCCAAGCCCAGGCGATGGTCGAAGCCGGACGCTTCGACCCCGCCTTGCGGCTGCTGGCCGACCAGCCCGACACTCCCGACACTCTGTTGATCCGCGCCGCCGCCCATATCGGGCGGCGCGACCGCACCCAGGCTCAGGTCTGTTTGGACGCCGTGTTCAAGGCTGCCCCCGATCATCCCCAGGGTCTGTTTCTGCTGGGGCGTCTTTACATTCTGCGCAACGACGCCTTTTCCGCCGTCCGGGTCTTTGAACATTTAAGCAATCTGGTCCCCGATCATCCCGGTCTGGACGAAGCTTTGGTCGGGGCTTATCGCCGCGACGCCCGCTATCAGGACGCCGTTGAGCTGGCCGACACCCGTCCCATAACCCGCGATCTTCTGTATGAACGGGCCATGTCCCTGGCCCATCTGGGCAACGGTGCCCGCGCTTTGGCGGATTTCGACGCACTGCTGAGCCAAGACCCCAACCATGGGGCGGCATGGGTCGCCAGTCATGCCCCGGCCCTGGAACTGAACGGCCCCGACGATGCCCTGGACCGTCTGCGCCGCGCCGTCGCCTGCAAGGGAGCCAATGGCAAATATTGGGGGTTCCTGTGCGCCTATCTGATGCTGTTGGGCCGCCAAGACGAAGCTGATGCCCTGTTCCACGAACGGATCGACGGACAACCCAAACGCCGTGCCCTGGTGGACGGGGTACGGGCCATATTGCCCCACCTGGCCCCAGACTTCCGGCTGTTTGGAATCAGCGGATCAGTGTTGCGATGGGCGGTATCCCAGGCCAAGACGGAAGGCCTGGTGCTGGAATTCGGCGTGCGCCGCGCCACCTCGACCCGTCATATCGCCGCCGTGGCAGGCCAGACGGTGCATGGCTTCGATTCCTTTGAAGGTCTGCCCGAAGCCTGGAACAACGAACATCAGGGCGTAATGACCACCGGCAGCAATTTGCCGCCGGTCCCGGAAAACGTCCGGCTTTATGCCGGTTGGTTTGAAGACACCTTAGGGCCGTTTCTGGCCGAGCATCCGGGTCCGGTGCGGCTGGTCAATATCGATTGCGACATCTATTCCTCGACCTGCACCGTGCTGACGGCCCTAACGGGGCGCATCCGTCCGGGCACCATTCTGGTTTTTGACGAATATATCGGCAATCGCCATTGGGCCGACGACGAATACAAGGCGTTCCAGGAATTTGTCGCCGCCCATGATGTCGGTTATCGGATCATCGCCGTCAGCCCGCACACCAAGCAAACCGTCATACGGATCGAGCGGATTGGATAAGCTGACCCATTCTAG
>JASLCK010000007.1 GCA_030151865.1 Rhodospirillaceae bacterium
AGTCGACGTGAGCGTAGTGGCGGTTCTGGGTCTCATACTCGACGTGAGCGGTCGAGATGGTGATGCCACGGGCCTTTTCTTCAGGGGCCTTGTCGATCTGGTCGTACGCGGTAAAGGTCGCGCCACCGGTCTCTGCCAGGACCTTGGTGATTGCCGCGGTCAGCGAGGTCTTACCATGGTCAACGTGACCGATGGTGCCGATATTGCAGTGAGGCTTATTGCGCTCAAACTTTGCCTTAGCCATTTCTCACAACCCGTCTAGTTCTATACGGCCAAAATTCAATTGATCGGCACAATGGAGCGGGTGATGGGAATCGAACCCACACAACCAGCTTGGAAGGCTGGGGCTCTACCATTGAGCTACACCCGCCGATCTCGGCCCGCCGACCTGCGCACTAAAGCGCGAAGCGAGGTGATGGTGGAGGGGGTTGGATTTGAACCAACGTAGGTGTACACCGGCAGATTTACAGTCTGCTGCCATTGACCGCTCGGCCACCCCTCCATGTCGCCGTGTCTAGGACCGGTGCGACGGGAGCCCGGAAGTAATAGGATTTCGGGTCTGGTGTCAACGGCAAAAAAACGGTTAAAACAGATTTTGTTGATTTTTTTTCGTTTTCGGGCCGAAAGCCCCACCCCCGATTGACCGGCGCAACCGTTGCGTCACCTGGAAGGAAAACCATGTCGCGTCCCCGTCCTCCGCACCGCCCTCAAGCCGCCTCTGCCCCCTCTGGACAGGACGCTGCCCGTTCGGGACGCGGCAAGCCTGCCCATAAAGGCGGCGGGCAAAAAGCAGGGGGCCAGAAGACCAGCGGCCGGGGCACCGGCGGCGGCTTGTGGCTGTGGGGCCAGCATCCGGTTCTATGCGCCCTGGCCAACCCCGAACGCAAATGCCGCCGCCTGCTGGTCACCGCCGAAGCCCTGCGCACCCACGGCCCGGCGATCAGCGCCCTGGCCCAGCAGCATCCCCTGCCCCAGCCCGAGCAGGTGGACCGCTCCGATATCGACGCCCTGCTGCCGCTCGGAGCCGTGCATCAAGGCATCGCTCTGGCCGCCGAGCCCCTGCCCGCGCTGGATGTGCAAGACTTGCTGAAACTGGCGGAAGGCCAAGAGCGCGCGGTCATCATGGTGCTGGACCAGGTCACCGACCCCCACAATGTCGGGGCGGTGCTGCGTTCCGCCGCCGCGTTCGGGGCGGTTGGCCTGATCGTTCCCGACCGCCATGCCCCAGATGAAACCGGCACCTTGGCCAAATCGGCGTCGGGTGCGCTGGAACGCCTGCCGCTGGTGCGCGTGATTAATCTGGTGCGCGCCCTGGAGGAACTGAAGGAAGGCGGCTTTTGGATCGCCGGTCTGGCGGGCGAGGCCACCCAGACCATGGCCCAGGCCAAGCTGTCGGGCCGCATCGCCCTGGTCATGGGCAGTGAAGGTGAAGGGCTGCGCCGCCTGACCCGCGAACATTGCGACCATCTGGTCAAGCTGCCGCAAACCGATCTGGTGGAAAGCCTGAACGTCTCCAACGCCGCCGCCGTTGCCCTGTACGAACTGGTGCGCGATCGCTTCTAAGCGCCTGTCCCGGTCTGATCGGAGACCACCTTGGGCCCATAGGTCAGACCGGGATTGTTTTCCTTCCATCGGGTAAAGACCGCCCGCCCCTCCTCGGCCAGAAGCTGCTGTCCGGCAATCTGGCGGGCGGCGGCGGGCTTGCCGATTTCCTGATAGATCAGGGCGTCGCCAAAACCAATCGCCTCGGCGTCACGACGGCTGTTGGCCCAGACAATCCGCCCAATTCCAGCCCAATAGGCCGCCGCCAGACACATCGGGCAGGGCTCGCAACTGGTGTAGAGCACCGCGCCGTCCAGATGGTCCTGCCCCAAGGCGGAACTGGCGGTGCGGATGGCCACCATCTCGGCGTGAGCGGTAGGATCATGGTCCAGCAGCACCCGATTGGCCCCCTCGCCGATCAGCCGCCCCTGCGACACGATGACCGCGCCGAACGGACCGCCCTTGTCACCGTCCAGGTTACCCGCCGACAGCGCGATGGCGTGGCGCAGCCATACTTCGTCGTTATTTTCACACTTACCCATCGTTTAATCTCATCCCTTTTCCTTTGTTGGACGGCACTTTTATCCAAGTGTCGATTGGATGACTCGGTTAAGGCAAATTGCAGCTTGATCAACGCCGTCGAGGAGAGGAAAGTCTGAGCCCTTCCGCGCCCATCCCGCCACAAGGATTTGCACCGTGACCGATGTTCTTGCCCTTTTGCCCGCTCTTCGCACCCTGGCCCGCGAGGCGGGTGACGCCATTTTGGACGTCTATGGCAGCGATTTTACGGTCAAGAACAAGGACGATGCCTCGCCGGTGACCGAGGCTGATGTGCGGGCGGAAAAGATCATCCTGGCCGGGCTGGCCCAACTGACCCCCGCCATCCCCGTGGTGTCGGAAGAAGCCGCCGCTGCCGGAGTCCAGGTCGATATTTCCAACGGCGTGTTCTGGCTGGTCGATCCGCTGGATGGCACCAAGGAATTCGTCAAGCGCAACGGCGAATTCACCGTCAATATCGGCCTGATCTCCAATGGCCGCCCCATCGCGGGCGTCCTGTTCGCCCCGGTGTTGAACCGTCTGTTCCTGGCTGGCCCCGGCATCGCCACGGTAGAAGACCCTGACACCGCGCCGCGTCCCATCCATGTCCGCCGCCCACCCACCGACGGCCTTGTGGTACTGGGCAGCCGCTCCCATAAAGACTCGCCCGCTCTGGGGGATTTCCTAAAGCAGTTCCCGGTGCGCGAGATGCGCAATTCCGGCAGTTCGCTCAAATTCGCCCTGGTCGCGGCGGGGGAAGCCGATATGTATCCGCGCTTTGGCCCCACCATGGAATGGGATACCGCCGCCGGTCATGCCGTGCTGAATGCCGCCGGGGGCTGCCTGACCCTGCCCAACGGCCAGCCACTGGTCTATGGCAAGCCCCGCTTTGCCAATCCGGAAGTGGTGGCCTGGGGCAGCGCCGAACCGCGTCCGCAGGGCGACAACCGCTAATCCCCCATCCCCCAGGATGACCGGACCGCCGCGCCTGTGCTATCATGGTGCGGTTGAAAAGCCGTGCTTGCCCGCAACGCCCCAGAGCCTTCGGGACCGGCCGCAAAAAGGGTTGCGCCATGCAGGAACGCCGTCACAGCCGCCACGGCCTGGCGGAAGTCACCGTCTGGGTTCCCGCCGAAAAGGTGGAAGCTGTCAAAAGCTATGCCCGACGCATCGGGCAACGCCGCGCCGCGCCCTCGTGCGATGATGTGCTGGAACGGTTGCGCCAGCACCGCCACAGCTTTGACCGCTTTGGCGTGCGTTCGCTGTCGCTGTTTGGATCGGTGGCCTGCAACGAAGCCAAGCCCCATTCCGATATCGATCTTTTGGTGGAATTCCTGCCGGGTCGTCCGTCCGGCTTGTTCGAATTCGTCGAATTGAAGCATGCCCTGGAAGGGCTGCTGGGCCGCCCCGTCGATCTGACCACATCGGCCAATCTGAAATCGCGCATCAAGGCCCGTATCCTGGGACAGGCTATCCGGGCCTATTGATCCTTCGACCATCGCCAAACCCAGGGTTTCCCTGAACTTTGATCAGGTAAAAAGCCTTCTCAAAGAGAGGATAAGGCGTTGTCACCCATCACAGAAATGTGAAAGATTAAATCGCTCGCCATGCGGGGGTTTGGCTGGGCGACGAGGGGAAAAGTGAAGGAAATCTTCGATTTTCTGAATGATCTGGCTGACGCCGAAAGCGAAACGGCGGAGCAGCAAGTCTTGGCGCGCCACCTTGCCCGCCTTGGCATGCCACTTTACTGCTATGCCAATATGGGCCGCCAATACAGCTCCCCCCTGGTCGTCACCAACTTTCCGACCAGTTGGGTAAGACATTATGCAGAGAGCGGCTATATCGAACAGGATATAGTTATACAATATGGCCGTAAGGCGATTCTTCCCTATCGCTGGCAATCCTTAATCACAAAATGCAAAGTCAATTCAATCCAAAGACGCATATTTCAGGAAGCATCACTGCATGGGTTGCATGATGGACTTGCCATACCGATCCAAGGTTATGGCCACGACTTCGCAATTTTGTCCCTTGCAGTGACGGAACGCGAATTTCCCCGCAGTATGGAGGCCAATAAGCATCAGGCCCACCTGATCGCCCTGCACTACCATTCAGCGACTGAGGCAAGAAACCAGCCGGAACAGCAAACCCCGGAAGTCAATCTGTCGCCCCGCGAAATTGAATGCCTGAAATGGATCTCAAAGGGCAAGACAGCGTGGGAAATCGCCCAGATTCTAAAAATCTCGGAACGCACCGCCGTTTATCACATTGAAAATGCCAAACGGAAACTGGGCGTCAATACCCGCAACCATGCGGTTGCAAAAGCCATTACCCTTGGCCTGATTGAACCCTGAAACTCTAGGGCTTCTGCCCCTTTTCTCCTGCATATCCTTACAGGTGCCTCCCCGGCTGGGGATGGGCTCCAATGCCCTCAACGACAGTAAGGTATAGGGAAGGAGCCCCCGTCCATGACTTCGGGAACTCGACTGGAACAAGCCTGCGCAATCAAAGCAGCCCTTAACGGCCTTTATGAGGACGCCTGCGACGCCAATCTGAAGATGGTCGCACATATGATCGGGGTGGCGCTGGAAGCGGTTGCCGAGGTCACAGACCGCCCGCAACCAAAACTGCGACTGCTCAAGGGCGGACTGGGCTAACCCCGCCCAGGCGCCCGCTAAGCGCCACGCCGCCGCATTTGCTGCACCAACCGTTCCAACCCATCCAGGAAACGTGAGCGGTCCTGCTTCCCATAGGGACGCGGACCGCCTGTGACCTCCCCCGCATCGCGCAAGTCGGTCATCAGATCGCGCACGGCCACCGCCATGCCGATCGAGCCTTCATCGAAGGCCTTGCCACGATGATCAATCCCCAACGCCCCCTTGGCCAAACAACGGGCCGCCAGCGGCACGTCGGCGGTCACCACCAGATCCTCGGACCCGATCAGTTCGACGATCCGATCGTCGGCGGCGTTCAGACCTTCGGCGACAACGATCTGCTGAACCGGGCCTCCATCGAAGCCACGCATCCAACTGTTTCCCACCATGACAACCGGAATGTGGTGCCGCAGCGCCACCCGAACCGCCTCGTCCTTGACCGGACAAGCGTCGGCATCAACAAAAATTTTCACGTGCCACCTATGCGAAAGATTTATAAACCCAGACAGGCTTATCGCCTGATCGGGAAAGATATTGGGGCGGAGAACCATCTAAAAGATTAAGAATTATAACAAATAAAAACTCATCACGATGATCAATTTATTGGTATAAAAATACAAAGGCACCGCAACAAACCCTACACCTTTGCTTAATTGACCACCCCATACATTCAAGACACTGAAAATAATAAATTTATTATATGATAAAACACAAAATAATGCCCTGGCTGACTTTGATCAAGTCTATGACCTTGGTAGAAATCCAAGGCTCTAATTCAGTGGTATTAACACTAAAATTTATTGACCCACCCCTCTGAATATCCCATATGTCAGACATACGCTTGGATGAGCCGCAAGCCGCCGGGATAAAGAGAGGACCAATGTCGGACAAAGCACAGCACCTGACGGGACGAGAACGGACTTTTGATCAAGATCAGATCATTGTCAGCAAGACCGACCTGACGGGCCGCATCACCTATGTCAATGACATTTTCCTCGACGTCTCCGGCTATAGCGAAGCCGAAGCCATGGGGCAACCCCACAGCCTGGTGCGACACCCCAATACCCCCCGCTGCCTTTTCCAATTGATGTGGGAATATCTGGACGCGAACCGCGAAATTTTCGTCTACATCAACAATCGGGCGATCAACGGGGATCATTATTGGGTTTTGGCCCACATCACGCCCACCTTCAACCTGAAGGGCGAGAAAGTCGGGTATCACTCGAATCGTCGGGTGCCGCGCCCAGAACCGGTGCAAAAGCTGCAACCCCTGTACGACAAGCTGTTGCAAGAAGAACGACGTCACTCCGACCGCAAAGTTGGCCAACAGGCCGCTTACGGCATGTTGATGGACATCCTTAAGCAGGAAGGTAAGCCCTATGCCGAATTTGTCCTCAGTCTCTAAGGCCAAGCTGGCGCTCTACGCTTCGGGCGCGGCCGTCTTTGTGGTTGCCCTCGTTTCGCTGATCCTGGGGGACTGGACGCCTGCGGTACTGTCGGCCCTGACGCTGATTCCGGTTCTGATGGGCATCAACGCCATCAACCGCGCCAGCGCCAGCATCGACAAGGCCGTCAAGGTCTGTGAACAGGCCGCCAAGGGCGATCTCAACAGCCGCATCCTTGATATTCGCGGCAAGGGCAACGTCGCCTTTATGCTGCGCAACGTCAATCGCCTGCTCGATCTGACCGAAGCCTTCTGCAAGGAAGCCGAAGCGGCCATGCAGGAAGCCAACGAGCGGCATTATTACCGTAAGATCATCACCACCGGTCTGCGCGGCGATTTCGTGCGCCATGCCACCACCATCAACAGTTCGCTCGACCTGATGAAGCAGCGCGACGATGATGCGCTGCGCTTCGCCCAGGACAATGTGCGCACCCTGGTGCAGGAAGTGTCCTCGGCCTCGGCCCAGTTGAAGGCCAGTTCGCAGCGCCTGACCCGCAATGCCGACGAAACCGTGAGCGAGGCCCTGACTTCAGCTGCCGCCGCCGAGCAGGCTTCCGCCAATGTGCAGGCCGTCGCCGCCGCGACCGAGGAACTGGCGTCCTCCTTCGGCGAGATCAACCGTCAGGCCACCTTGTCGACGCAAATCTCGTCCGAAGCGGTGGAAACCGCCGAACGCACCGACGGCACCGTGCGCGAACTGGGCGACGCCGCCCAGCGGATTGGCGGGGTGCTGACCCTGATCCAAGACATCGCGGGCAAAACCAACCTTTTGGCCCTGAACGCCACCATCGAAGCAGCGCGGGCGGGCGAGGCCGGTAAGGGCTTTGCCGTGGTGGCGGCGGAAGTCAAGAACCTGGCCAATCAGACGGCGCGCGCCACCGAAGAAATCGCCAACCACGCCAACCAGATCCAAACCGCTTCGGGCGGGGCTGCCGACGCCATCCGCGAAATCGCCCAGACGGTGGCCCATATCCAGGAAACCTCGACCGCCGTTGCGGGCGCAGTGGAAGAACAGAACGCCGTTACCCTGGAAATTTCGCGCAATATCGCCGAGGCCGCGACCGGCACCAATTCGGTGTCCGAATGCGTCGCCATCGTGCGCCAGACCGCCGAACAGACCAGCAGCGAAGCCATGGAAATCTCGGCAGCCGCCGATTCCCTGGCCCAGCGGGCTTCGACCCTGCAAACCCAGGTGGACCGCTTTATCGCCAGCATTCACGCCTGATTTTCAGCACTGAACAGCAAAAAGGCCGGGAAGACTATCTTCCCGGCCTTTTTGCTGGCGATGTTCTGCGCTTTCGGCAAGCGGAGCAGTCCGAAGCCGACTTCAGCGCAACTGCTTCATAAAGTTGATCAGGCCATTGGTGCTGGCGTCGTGGCCGCTGACCGGTGCGTCGTCTTTCAACTCCGGCAGGATGACCTTAGCCAACTGCTTGCCCAGTTCCACGCCCCATTGATCGAAGCTGTTGACCTGCCAGACCACCCCTTGGACGAAAATCTTATGTTCGTACAAGGCGATCAGACGGCCCAAGGTGCGCGGCGTCAGTTCACGGTACAGCAAGGAATTGGTCGGGCGGTTGCCTGTGAAGACCCGGTGCGGGATCGCCGCCTCCAGGGCGTCGCCGTCCAAACCCTGACGGGTCAGTTCGGCCCGCACTTCCTCGGGCGTTTTGCCGCGCATCAGGGCTTCGGTCTGGGCGAAGAAGTTGGACAGCAGCAGGCTGTGATGTTCCCCCAGCGGATTCTGGCTGCGGGCAGCGGCCATGAAATCGGCGGGCACGATCCGCGTGCCCTGATGGATCAGCTGGTAAAAAGCGTGCTGGCCGTTGGTGCCCGGCTCGCCAAAAATGATCGGGCCAGTCTGATAATCCACCGGACGGCCGTCGCGGGTCACGCTCTTGCCGTTGGATTCCATATCGGCCTGCTGCAGATAGGCCGGGAAGCGGTGCAGATACTGGTCGTAAGGCAGGATCGCCTGGCTGTCGGCACCAAAGAAATCCACATACCACACCCCCAGCATGGCCAGGATCACCGGCATATTGGCCGATAAGGGCGCAGTGCGGAAATGCTCATCCATTTCAAAGGCGCCGGTCAGCAATTCCTCGAACTGCTCGAACCCGACCGCGACGGCGATCGACAGGCCGATGGCCGACCACAAAGAGTAGCGCCCGCCAACCCAGTCCCAGAATTCGAACATGTGATCGGTATCGATGCCAAACGCCCCGACTTCCTTGGCGTTGGTGGACAAGGCGACGAAATGGCTGGCCACCGCATCCTCGCCCAAGGCGTCGGTGATCCAGTTGCGCGCCGTGCGGGCGTTGGCGATGGTTTCCTGGGTGGTGAAGGTCTTGCTGGCGACGATAAACAGCGTGGTATCGGGCCTGCAATGCTTCAGCACCGTATGGATATGGCTGGCATCGACGTTGGAAACGAAATGGCTGTGCAGCCCGTCCTGCCAGAACGGCCGCAACGCTTCGGTCGCCATGACCGGCCCCAGATCGGACCCGCCAATACCGATATTCACCACATCGGTGATTTGCTGACCGGTCGCGCCGCGCCACGCCCCCGAACGCACCGCGTCCGAGAAGTGGCGCATTTTTTCCAACACCCGCTTCACATCGGGCATGACGTCATGGCCGTTGACCAAAATCGCCCGGTCGGACCGGTTGCGCAAAGCCACATGCAGCACCGAGCGCTTTTCGGTGCAATTGATAGTCTCGCCCGCAAACATGCGGTCGCGCCACTGCGCCACCCCGGCCTGCTCGGCCAGTTGCATCAGCAGCGAAAAGGTTTCGCCGGTAATTCGGTTCTTTGAATAATCCAGCAGCAGATCATCGCCCAAGCTCAGCGAGAACGTCTCGAACCGCTTGGGGTCTGCGGCGAACAAATCGCGCAGATGCAGATCGCGCACGGCATCGTAATGCCGGGAAAGAGCATGCCACGCGGGCAGCGTCGTCAAAGCTTGCATGGTTCTTCCGCCATGAGTTCCATAAAGAAACTCTAGCAGAGACAAACCGTTAGGGCCATCCTTTGCGCGACACCAAAAGATATATCCATCATTCTGTCATGGTTATCCCCCGACAGAACCTTTCCGGCGGGATTACCCTTTGAATCCGGCCCGGCTCAACAGAGCATGGAAATCCCGCAAGGCATTCTCGCGGTCTTGCGGGTTGGTGATGCCTTCCAGGAAATGCTGATCGAAATTGGGCTGCCGCAACACCGAGATGGCCCGTTGCCGGGCCATGGCCTGCGCCTTGCCCGCCGTCGGCAATACGCCCGAGGCGCAGAATTCCACCAGATGGGTGGCCCGACGGCGCAAAGGAGCGTCGGCTTCGTCCAGCTTTTCAATGATGCGTTCAGCCTGGATGTAATGCGCCAGCACATCATCAAAGCCGCCGCAAACCTCTTCCCGCACCTGCTCATCCAAAGCGGTCGCGGCAGCGACGGTCTGGTAAAGCCGGGTCACCAGCAGCATCTTGTCACGCGGCGGCCACTTTACCGGGGCCAGGGCCGCCATGCTGGGCACCCGCGCCACCGCGTAAAGCTGGGCGATGATTTGTTCCCCCAGGGTTTCGCCCAATTTGCTGGCGGCCAACTGACAGAGATAGACGGTGCGGAACAAAGGATCTTCGAACGTACCGCACATGCCATCGACGGCGGCGCGCAGGGCAGGCAGGCCCCCCTCCTCGCCCAACAGGACATAACGCCGGGTCAGGGCCTCGGCGGCCTCCGCACCACCCAGAAAGCCTTCGGGGCGGAACAGACGCAGCGCGATTTCGCGGAAGGCTTCCCGCTCGTGGGCTGGATCATGGCGGCTCAGTGGCTGACCGCCCGCCAGTTGATATAAAAGCCGTTCCATCAGGGTGCGCTTGGTTTCCTCCAACCGCCCCTTGGCCAACATCGGATTCAAGACATCGATCTGCTCGCGCGCGTCGCTTTTGGCGGCGGCGAACCGGCCTTCGTACAAATCGGCGATGGCGCACAAAGCCTGGGCCAGATTGCGCTGATGGCCCAAAATATCCTGCAAGGCGGTCGGCACCCCGACCACATCGGCGATGACCCCGTCCAGCAGTCCCAGCACTTCGCTGCGCTGATCGGGGGCAGCCAACGCCACCAACCGCTCCAGCTTGCCCAACCAGTTACGGTGTTCCACCAGATCGCGCGACAGCACCACCAGGGCGTAATAATCGGCCTCGCCGGGCGGAGCCAGATTTTCGACCCGACGCAGCACTTCGTCCAAATCGTTCTTCAGCTTGGGAAGATTGGGGTTCTCGTCAGCCTTGCGGGCTTTTTGGGTCATCGCGGCGACGGATCGATAAATCTCATCGCGGCGATTGCGCGGGTCTTCGCCCAACGCCTTGCCTTGCAGCGAAGACACCCGATCGACCGCCGCCGGAAACAGGGTGTCCACTTCCTGCACCTTCTTCAAGGCGCGGTAGTTGTGCATCAGTTCGGTCGGGGTCAGATAGACTTTTTCGATATATTTGCGAAACAGCCGGTTGATGGTAACCCGGCTTTCCAGTCGGTAATATTCCTGGGGCTGACGGCAGACTGGGGCCTGATCGATGGGCACGATGGTGACGCGCATCTCTTCTTGCTTGCGCATCTCGGTCATGATCACGTTTTCCGTAACCAGTCCGTCAGCGCGTTCCCAGCACTTTAGAACCCGCACCCCTTCCGCCGAGCTTTTACCAAAAATCGTCTTGGCAGCGGCCCGCGCCGCGCTTTCCGTTTCCCTGATATCTTCGGTAGACCACCGGCCATCGCGGCAGGTTTGAATCTCGAAGCTGGCACGACCACCCGCCATCTTTCCCCACAAGTTTTCGGCCCCCTTTATTAATTAAGGGGGTTTAAATAACCACGTCAACAAAGATTAAGATTTTTACACAGACCATCCCGCCCGATTTCAGGAATTCAGCATGCGGTTGGTCATGTCGCGGATATTACGGACGAATATATTCAAAAGACCGCGGATAAAAGGATCGGTCTTGCGCAGCTTTTCTTCCAGAACCGCCTCGGTCACGATGACCAGGGTGGATACCTCGACGGCGCGCGCCATGGCCATGCGGGGCTTATTGTCGACCAGCGCCATTTCCCCGAAAATACCGCCAGCTTCGATATGGCCCAACACGATCATCTCGCCGCTGGGCGATTGCTTGCTGATTTCGACCCGACCGCTTTGCACCAGATAGGCGCAACGCCGCCCCACCTCACCTTCCTTGAAGATCACTTCGCCATCGGCGTAAACCCGCCGATCCAGAACATCTCCGCTTGCCATGGCTTTCCCTCCCCTTGCCGACACCATCCCGCCAACCCGTCAAAAAAGTAGCATAACGGCGTTTGCACCGCCTATGGCGACAGAGGATTAAGCCTTCTTTTCCTGACGTTTCCTGACCGGTATTTTTCCCTATCTCCGTCGCCCCTGGTTTTGCGGGCTGTGCGGCAGTTGCCGATCCGGCGCGCCTATGCGATAGTTTAAGGACAGGTCAGACAAGGAATCTTTGCCGTGTCGTTTTTCTGCTGGCAGGACAAATTCAGCGTCGGCGTTGACGCCATCGACAACGATCACCGGATTCTGGTCGATCTGATCGATCAGTTGCACGAGGCCTTTATCGACGGCCACGTGAATGAAACCGTGCGCTCCATCCTCGACGTGCTGGTGGATTACACCCATACCCACTTTGACCGCGAAGAACAGTTGATGGCCGCCGCCGGTTATCCCGACCTGGAGCGCCACAAAGCGGTTCACGCAGAACTGCGCCGTCAGGTCGAGGAAGTGCGGGAAAAGGTGCTGTCCGGCACCGCTGGCCCCAAGGTCGGCAACGAGCTGTTGGCCTTTCTGCACGACTGGCTTTATTTCCATATCCTGGAACAGGATAAGGACTACGTGCCTTACATGCGCAAGCCCTGACTGCCGTCAGAGACTGCACCGCAAACAAAACAGGCCCCGGTTTTCCGGGGCCTGCTTCATTTCATAACGACCCAATCGTTACGGCAGATCGACGGCGATATTGTCGATCAGACGGGCCTTACCCAAGCGGGCCGCCACCAGGATACGGGCGGGCACCGTCAGACGGGCCAGCGGGGCCAGACCTTCGGCGGCACGCACTTCCAGATAATCGATGGAGGCGAACCCGGCCTTCAACAGTTCGGCCTTGCCCCAGGCTTCCTGCGCGGCGCTGTCGGCTCCCTTTTTCAGGGCCTCCGCCATGACCGACAGCGTGCGATGAATGGCGGGGGCGATGGCCCGTTCTTCTGCCGACAGATAGGCATTGCGCGAACTGCGGGCCAAACCGTCGCTTTCCCGCACCGTCGGCACGCCTTCGATGTTCACCGGGATATCCAGATCACGCACCATGCGGCGGATCACCTGAAGCTGCTGGTAATCCTTTTCGCCAAACAGCGCCACATCGGGCATGGCCTGCAACAGCAGCTTGGACACCACCGTCGCCACCCCGGCGAAATGCACCGGGCGGAACGCGCCGCACAGTCCTTCCGACACGCCCGCGACGGTCACGGTGGTGGAAGCACCGTCGGGATACATCTCGGACACGGTGGGGGCATACAGGGCCGACGCGCCGTTCTTCTGCAAAAGCGCGGCGTCCTGCGCTTCCTGACGCGGATAGGCGGCGAAATCTTCGTTGGGGCCGAACTGGGTCGGATTGACGAAGACGCTGGCCACCACCCGATCGGCCAGTTGCAGGGCGCGGCGCACCAGGGTCATGTGACCTTCATGCAAGGCCCCCATGGTGGGAACCAGCGCGACCTTCAGCCCCTGGGCACGCCAGGCGCGAACCTGGGCGCGCAGATCGGCGACCGAACGCAGAATGGGAAAGCTGTCGTTGGATGCAGTCATGATGCTTCTTCTTTGGGAACTGCCGTCTTTTAAGCCTTGGGCACGCCGTAACAGTGCTCGGGCGCGGGGAAAGTGCGGGCCTTGACCTCGGCGGCGTAGGTGCGGGCCGCTTCGTCAATCTGGTCGGCCAGACTGGCGTAGCACTTGACGAACTTGGGGCGATAGGCGGTGAACATGCCCAGCATGTCCTCGCTCACCAATACCTGACCGTCGCAGGCGGGCGATGCGCCGATACCGATGGTGGGAATATCGATTTCCGCCGAAACGCGGCGCGCCACCGCTTCGATGGTGCCTTCGATCACCACCGAGAACGCGCCCGCATCGGCCACGGCCTTGGCATCGGCGCTGACCTTGGCGGCCTCGGCCTCGCTGCGGCCCTGAGCGCGGAAACCGCCCAAGACCTGGATGGCCTGAGGGGTCAGACCGACATGGGCCATCACCGGAATGCCACGTTCCACCAGGAAAGCGATGGTTTCAGCCATTTCGGCCCCGCCTTCCAGCTTGACCCCGCCGCAACCGACTTCCGCCATCAGACGGGCGGCGTTGCGGAAGGCCTGTTCCTTGCTTTCCTGATAGCTGCCAAACGGCATGTCCACCACCACGCAGGAGGTTTGCGACCCGCGCATCACCGCCTTGCCGTGATTGATCATCATGTCCAGGGTCACGCCCAGGGTGCTGTCCATGCCGTAAAGCACCATGCCGAGGGAATCCCCGACCAACAGCACATCGCAATGGGGATCAAGCGTGGTCGCCAACGGCGCCGAATAAGCGGTCAGGACGACAATCGGATCGCCCCCCTTGCGCTGGCGGATATCGCGGGTGGTCAGACGCTTGATCTTGATTTCAGTGCTCACCGGCTAGCTCCTTAAGCTTACAGCATTGGGGGGCTGACGACATTGAACCCGACGCAAACCCGCCCAGGCACGCCTGGATAAAGGCTGCGGGCAGGCAAGCGTATAGCTTGATTTTTCAGGGGCGAAAAGCGGGACCGCCTTTTGTCGTTCTAATAAGCGTGCGCTTATGATGATGGCGGCAATGTCTTTGGACGTATTTTGCGAAGAAACTATGCGAATAAATCAGAAGATGCAACGAAACTGATAAAATTCGTGTCGTTCAGGCCCCTTCGGCAATACGGATCAGGGCGTCGCGCTGGCGGATGGCCACATGGCTGGCGTCGGGCAGCGAGATCAGACTTTCCTTTTTAAAGGCGGTCAGAACCCGGCTGACAGTCTCGATGGTCAGGCCCAGATAATCGGCGATATCCGATCGGCTCATGGGCAGGAAAATCAGGCTGGCCGGTTCACCGCCGCGCGACAAACGGCGCACCAGCATGGTCAGGAAGGTTGCGACCTTTTCCCGCGCGGTCTTGCGCCCCAGCAGCAGCATCTGTTCATGCGCCGCAGCCAGTTCATGGGTGGTCGCCCCCAACAGGCGCTTTTCCAGCTTGGGGACTTCCTCGAACAGGCTTTCCAGCTTGCGGCGGGGGAAACGGCAAAGATTGACCGGGATCATCGCCTCGGCGGTATAGGCGTACCCACCGTCGATGGACAGGCCAAAAAAATCGCCGGGAAACAGAAAAGCCGTGATCTGCCGACGTCCATCGGACAGAAGCTTGTAAAGCTTCACCGCCCCTTGCGAGATCGAATAGAGATGCAGCGCCGGGTCACCTTCGCGAAACAAGGTGGTATGGGCGTCGAACTGGCTTTGCCCCAGGATCGAGACCAAACGACGGATGTCATCGGGCGACAGGCCCGAGCAGAACGCCAGTTCCCCCAGATCGCAATGAGAACAGGGCAAAGACCCAGGGTCTAGCCGTTCCCGTTCTACAGTGTGATCGAATGGAGGCATGCTGCCCGTTAACCCCCAGCAATGACGCTTGCGTCGCGAGATGTGCGATGGGCGATCATTATACGGCTTGGCCCCTTCGCGCAAGCCGGGGTTTTCTAAGGCTTCTTATTCGCGTCCTCATCTGCCCCCGTGGCCTGGGGCGCAACCGGAGTCGTAACTGCGTCCGGCTGCACCTTGGGCGTGTCGGTCAGGGGCGGGTCGTTCTCGTCATAATCGAATAAGACCCGGTTGGCGGCGCCATCCAAATCCTCGAACTGACCGGACCGCAACGCCCACAGAAAAGCTACCAGACCAATGCCGCCCAGCATCAGGGCGACGGGGATCAGCATCAGAACAGCGGTCACCAGATCCTCCCACGGGACAGACGCAACGCGTTGGCAATCACGATCACCGACGAGGTGGACATGGCGATGGCGGCAATCAGCGGCGTCACCATTCCCATCACCGCCATCGGCACGGTGAAAACATTATAACCCAAAGCCAGCATGAAATTCTGCTTCACCAGCGATCCGGCCTTACGGGCCACCGCCATGGCCTCGACCACCGGGCCCAGACGATGACCCTGGAAGATCAGATCGGCGGCGGTTTGGCTGACATCGACGGCAGAGGACGGCGACATCGAAACATGGGCCGCAGCCAAGGCCGGGGCATCGTTCAGGCCGTCGCCGACCATCAGCACCTTTTTGCCCTGAGCATCCAACTCGGCCAGACGGGCGCATTTGTCGGCGGGCGTACAGGCGGCACGCCACGTGGTGATGCCCAGTTGCCCGGCCACATGGGCCACGGTAGCGGCACGGTCGCCCGACAACAGTTCGACGGCAAAGCCCTTGCGCTTCAGGGTCGCCACCACCTCGATGGCGTCGGGGCGCAAAGTGTCGGCAAAGGCAAAGCGCACCGGAGCCTGACCGGGACGAGCCAGAAACAGTTCAGGGCCGATCTGTTCCTGCTGATCCTCGGCAAGGCCCAGCCAGCGGCGGCTGCCCAAACGGACATCGCCCCATTCCAGACCACAGCCCGGTACTTCGCGCACGCCGTCCAGCACCTTGACGTTGGCCACGGCGCGGGCAATGGCGCGCGACACCGGATGCTTGCTGGCCGCGGCGATAGAGGCCGCCAGCCGCAAATCCTCCAGGCTTTGGCCATCCTCCACCAGTTCCGGGCGCCCCTGGGTCAGGGTGCCGGTCTTATCGAAGACGATGGTGTCCACATGGGCGAGGCGTTCCTGGGCGGTAGGCGACTTCAGCAAGATGCCCTGACGCAGCAGACGGCCCGACGCCACCACCTGCACCACCGGCACCGCCAGCGCCAGGGCGCAGGGGCAAGTGATGATCAGGACCGAGACGGCATAAAGCAAAGCCACCTGCCAGGGTGTGTTGGTGAACACTTCCCAGCCGATAAAGGTGGACAGGCCCATCAGATGCACCACGGGGGCGTAATAGCGGGCCACCCGGTCGGCGATGGCGACATAACGGGCGCGGCCCTGTTCGGCCACCTCCATCATGCGCACGATGCCCGACAGCAAGGTATCCTCGCCCACGGCCGTCACCGCCAGGCGCAAAGGCCCCGACAGGTTCATAGTGCCCGCAAACACCGCCGTCCCAATGGTCACCAGGGCGGGCACACTCTCGCCGGTGATCAGGCTGGTATCGACTTCCGATTCGCCCGACAGCACGGTGCCGTCGATGCCGATGCGTTCCCCCGCCGCCACCAGCACCGTCATGCCCACCTGAACCTGATCGGCAGGCAACAGGCGGCGTCCACCGTCATCATCGAGAACCGTTACGGCGGTGGCGCCCAGGGACAGAAGATGTTCCGCCGCCGACCGGGCACGCCCACGGGCGCGACTGTCCAGATAGCGGCCAATCAGCAGGAAAAACAGCAGGGAGATAGCGGCGTCGAAATAGGCATGCTGGCCGCCCTGGATGGTTTCCCACAGGCTCATCCCCGACGCCAGGGCAACACCGATGGTGATCGGCACATCCATGTTGCTGCGCTTGGCCGCCAGCGCCGTAAAGGCCGACTTGGCAAAGGGCCGCACGCAGTAAACCACGGCAGGCATGGCAATCAGGGCGGAAATCCAATGGAACAGTTGGCGGGTCGCCCAATCCATGCTGCCCGACGCCCCCGCCCAGATGGAGACGGAAAACAGCATGACATTGCCCGCCGCAAAGCCTGCCACCGCCATCGAACGCAGCAGCGCTTTTTCCTGGCGCTCGGATTCGCGCCCCAGTCGGGCCGGATCATAGGGCAACAGATGGTAACCGATGGCGCCAACCTGCCCCAACAGGCTGTTGGCGTCGTTCTCGTCGGCCTTCCAACGCACCACTAGGCGCCGCGTGGTCATGTTCAGGCGGGCTTCCACCACGCCCTTTTGCTTGGCCAGCAAGCTTTCGATCAGCCAGACGCAGGCAGCGCAATGCATGCCCTCGACCATCAGATGCAGACTGGCAATTCCCTCGGCGTCAACTTTGACGTGGGGAGTGAAATCGACCGGCCCCTCGTCCTCGTCGGGGCGCAAGGGGCGCACCGCCGGATCGATGGAGCGACGGCGGTAATACCCTTCCAACCCCTGCCCCCGCACCAGGGCGTAAGCGGCCTGACAGCCGTGACAGCAAAAATCGGGACCGGCGTCAGACGCCGATCCCACTTCGGAACCGCAATGGGCACACAAGGTCATGGTCAAGGATACCGTCAGGTCGGGCAAACGAAGCGCGCGGGCGGCAAGATCACCGGAAAAATCAGGGGATCATCACCCGCTGGGTCAGTTGGTAATCATCCTCGCCCTTCTTGGCGATCAGATGAATATCCCACAGCCCGGCCAGCGGCAGCTTGGCGACGGCGACATAGCGGCCCTCACCCTGCTCGGCCAAGGCGAAGCGGTTGTCATAGCCTTCCTTGGTGGGCCGGATCAGTTCCACCTTGGCCGTCACCCCAGTCAGGGCCGCACCAGCCTTGTCCTTGAAGGTCACAACGATATCGGCGTCATGCACCTGATCATTGTTGCCGTCATGGGGAATGACCTGGGCATCGACCTGCCAGCCCAACAGCTTCTGACGGGCCGCCTGGGCCAGGACCTGGTTGTAAGCCAGGCCCTTTTCATAGGCGTTTTCCGTCTGCACGCCGGTAAAGCTGCTCTTGGCGAAATAGGCCATGGTCAGATTGACCACCAGCACGACGCCGAACACACCGACGAAAATATAGGGATACCACCAACCAGGGCGGCGCTTGGTCACGGTTGCAGTCATCATTGTTCAGGCCCCGCGAAAATGTTGTCATGACGAACGACCCGCCCGGTATCCAGGTTGGTCAGGCTGAAGGTCAGATTGGCCGACTTGCCGGTCAGCGAGCCCTTGGGCGCGGTGACAAACAGGCGATAGGTGCTGACATCATCGCCAGGCGTGGTCAATTTGACTTCGGTCTGGTCATCACCGTCCATGCCGATGATGCTCATGGTCGCTCCTTCGACGCCGCTGAGCGACAAGGCGAAGTGACCATCGCCGCGCACCATATCCAAGACCTTGATGACATAGCCGTTGCGGATGCGGTTGCCCGACAGTTCCACATAAACCGGGCTGCGTTCATGCAACACGTTCAGGTCAAAGGTCTTACGGGTGGACAGGCTGTAGATCATCACCACCGCCACCAGCGAGATGACGGCCAGATAGACATAAACGCGCGGACGCAAAAGCTTGGTGCGGCTCTTGGCGTCACCGATGGCGCGCGCCTGCATGTTGTATTGCGAGTCATAGCTGATCAGGCCATGCGGCAGACCGAAGCGGTCCATGATGCTGTTGCAGGCATCAACGCACAGAGCACAGCCGATACAGGCCAACTGGCTGCCGTTGCGGATGTCGATACCGGTCGGGCAAACCTGAACGCACATCTTGCAGTCCACGCAATGACCACGTCCGGCAAAAGCTTCGTCGGCGGTGCGGCCCTTCAGCCCCCCCTTCAGATAGCCGCGCGGCTCGCCGCGCCAGGCTTCATAGCTAACGATCATCGAATGTTCGTCGAACATCGCGCCCTGGAAGCGGGAATAGGGGCACATATAGACGCAGACATCTTCGCGCACGAACCCGGCCAGCAGATAGCAGAACGAAGCCATCAGGGCGATGGTGCCGTACATGGTGGTGCTGGACTGGGCCGTAAAGATTTCCAGCGCGGCCGTGGGCGCGTTCTCGAAATAAAGGACAAAGCCCAACCCAAAGGCCAGCGACACCAGGATCCAACAGAAATGGGTCGCGGCCTTGCGCCACAGCCTGTTGAAGGTAAACCCTTCACGGTCCAGCATCATGCGACGGTTGCGGTCACCCTGGAACAGGTTTTCAAACCACACAAACAGGTCGGTGAAGACTGTTTGCCAACAGGCGAAACCACACCAGACGCGGCCCAGCAGGGCCGAGACGAAGAACAGGCCCAAGGCTGCGATGATCAAAATGCCGGTCAGGTAATAGACTTCCTGCGGCCAAATCTCGATGAAGAAGAAATAAGCCCGGCGGCCAGGCAGGTCGATCAGAATGGCCTGATCGGCGGCACCCGGGCCCCGGTCCCAGCGGATCCACGGGGCTAACCAGAAAAACCCCAGCATCGCCGCCATCCCCAGCCATTTCAGGCGGCGGAAAATCCCCGCATTGAAATAGCGCGGATAGGCCTTTGCCCGCGAGGAATACAGAGACTGCTTTTCCGAGGGGTCGCCCCCGGACACCGCTTCATTCGTCGACGCCATGGCTCGCCTGAAGTCCAGAATTGTTCCAAAGATGCTTAACGAATCGCCCATCTGGACCGTCAAACCCTTAACCTTGATCAAGGGTGTCGCCATCCGGACGGCATGCGGTCCTGTCGGGGAACATGCCCCCAAACCCTAGGCCGCGGGCCGCATGATAGGACAAGAATCGGTCCGGTGAATAAGAAATATAGTCCACCCCGCAGGGGAAAACGCTTTTGCGCCACCAGCCGCCCCCTCTATGACCTTAATTGCCCGGAACGGCTGTAGAATCAAATTTCCAAAAGAAAAACGCCGCGGAGTTTCCCCCGCGGCGTTCCCCGTAAATCCGCTTACTTGTGGGCGCCGCCCAGCGAGTAAACGTAAACGGCCAGCTGCTTGATGGTCGCTTCGTCGAAGCGTTCCGACCAAGCCGGCATCGAGCCGTGCTTCGGAGCCTTCACCTGCGAGATGATCGCAGCCTTCTGGTCCTTGTCCTTGTACAGCCAGACACCCGAAGCCAGAGCGGGAGCGCCCATGGCCTGGTTGCCTTCGCCGTTTTCGCCGTGGCAAGCCACGCAGCCATTGTTGGTGAAGATGTCCTTGCCACGGCCAGCGGCGGTGGCGTCCTTGCCCGACTTGGACAGGGACAGAACATATTCAGCAACGTCGTTCAGCTGCGCGTCGTTCAGGACGTCGCCACCGCCGAAAGCCGGCATTTCGCTCTGACGGCTGTTGGCGTTGGAGTTGCGAACACCATAAGCAATGGTGGTCTTGATGTCGTCCAGGCTACCGCCCCACAGCCACTGATCGTCGGCCAGGTTCGGGAAGCCATAGGCGCCCACGCCGCCAACACCATGGCAAGCGGCGCAGGTGTCATTGAAGACAGCCTTGCCACCGGCAACGGCGAAGTTCAGCAGATCCTTGTCCTTCACGATGTCTTCCAGCGAAGCATTCTGAATCTTCGACAGATAGACACCCTTAGCCTTGTTGGCGTTGTCGATGTCGGCAACGACCTGAGTACGGGAATGCCACCCGAAGGTGCCGGCCCAGTAGCTCGAGAACGTCGGCCAGCTCGGATAAACGACCCAGTAGCCAATCGACCACAGAATACAAGCGAAGAACACATAGACCCACCACTTCGGCAGCGGGGTGTTCAGTTCCTTAATACCGTCCCACTCGTGACCAGTGGTGTACTGGCCGGAGACGGGATCCTTCTCAACATTGGTCGCCATCGCTTAGCGCTCCTCGTTGTCGTCCCTCAGCGGGATGTCCCCATAGGACTCGATCTTCCCTCTGTTCTTGGGCCAATAGGCCCAAAGGACGATCCCGCTGAAGAAAATCATCACCCACAATCCCCAGAGGGAGCGAAGGACCTCGATAAAAGAGTCGAGAGTCACTTCATCTCTCCTTAGCGAATCGCGTCCGACTTCATGGTGGAGAAGTCGACCATCGTGCCGAGCACCTGCAGGTACGCCACCAGGGCGTCCATTTCGGTGACCTGCTCGGAGGTCTTGTCCTTCTTACCAACGCTGGCTTTCGGATAGCGCTGCAACAGAGCATCCGTGTTGGCGTCAGCGCTGGCCTGAGCCACGAGGTCGGCCTTGGCGTTGGCGATGTCGTCATCGGTGTAGGGCACACCGACAACACGCAAGGTCTTCAGCTTCGCCACGATATCGTCGGCGTTCAGAGGACGATGCAGGTGCTTGTAGTCCGGCATGATCGATTCCGGAACCACGTCGCGCGGGTTGTTCAGGTGACGGACGTGCCAGTCGTTGGTGTACTTGCCACCGACGCGGGCCAGATCCGGACCGGTACGCTTGGAACCCCACTGGAAGGGGTGGTCGTACTGGGACTCGGCCGCCAGGCTGTAGTGACCATAGCGTTCGACCTCGTCACGGAACGGACGGATCATCTGGCTGTGGCACAGATAGCAACCTTCGCGGACATAGATGTCGCGACCAACCTGTTCGAGCGGCGAGTAGGGACGAACCCCATCCACCTTTTCGATGGTTTCCTTGATGGTGAACAGCGGAACGATTTCCACGATACCGCCGATGATCACCGTCAACAGGATGCCGACCATCAGAAGAACGACGTTGGTCTCAAACTTAGCGTGATGCTTCAGGATAGACATGGGTCGCTCTCCTTAACCGCGGGCGCCGGCGCCAACAGGCGCTTCGTAAGGAACTTCGTTCCGAACGTCACCCTTGATGGTGCGGTAGAAGTTGTAAGCCATGATCAGGCCACCCAGAACGAACAGCACACCGCCGGTCGCGCGAATGATGTAGTAGGGGTGCATGGCGGCCACAGTTTCGATGAACGAATACTGCAGGAAGCCAAGGTTATCATAAGCGCGCCACATCAGGCCCTGCATGATGCCCGAGATCCACATCGAGGTGATGTAGAGCACGACGCCGATGGTGGCGATCCAGAAGTGATAGCTGACCAGACGGGTGGAATAGAGCGACTTACGCTTCCACAGCACCGGCACCAGATGGTACAGCGCACCGAAGGAAACGAAGGCAACCCAACCCAAAGCGCCCGAGTGAACGTGGCCAATACCCCAGTCGGTGTAGTGGGACAGCGAGTTCACGGCCTTCACCGACATCATCGGACCTTCGAAGGTCGACATGCCGTAGAAAGCAACCGAGGTCACCAGGAAGCGGATGACGGGGTCGGTGCGCAGCTTTTCCCAAGCGCCCGACAGGGTCATCAGACCGTTGATCATGCCACCCCAGGACGGCATCCACAGCATCACCGAGAAGGTCATGCCCAGAGTCTGCGCCCAGTCCGGCAGAGCGGTGTAGTGCAGATGGTGCGGACCGGCCCAGATGTACAGGAAGATCAGCGCCCAGAAGTGCACGATCGACAGACGGTACGAATAGACCGGACGTTCGGCGCGCTTGGGCACGAAGTAGTACATGATGGCCAGGAAGCCGGTGGTCAGGAAGAAGCCCACGGCGTTGTGGCCGTACCACCACTGGGTCATGGCGTCCTGAACGCCCGAATACAGCTGGTAGGACTTCCACCAGGTGCCGCCGAAGACGGCGGTCGGGACGGCCAGGTTGTTGCCCAGATGCAGCATGGCAACGGTGATGATCATCGCCAGGGTGAACCAGTTGGCGACGTAGATGTGGGGTTCCTTGCGCTTATACAGGGTGCCGACGAAGGCAATCAGATAAGCGACCCACACGACGGTCAGCCACAGGTCCAACCACCATTCCGGCTCGGCGTATTCCTTGCCCTGGCTTTGGCCCAGGACATAGCTCAGCGCCGCGGCGACGATGAAGAGGTTGAAACCCCAGAAAATGAAGTTGCCCAGCACGGCGCCGCCCCACAGCGAAGCGCGGGTGGTGCGCTGCACGACGAAGAGCGAGGTGGCCATAAGGACGTTGCCGCCAAAGGCGAAGATGACGGCAGAGGTGTGCACCGGACGGAGACGACCAAACGAGGTCCATTCCAGATCCAGATTCAACACCGGGAAAGCAAGCTGCCAGGCGATCAAATCGCCCACCAGGAAACCAACGACACCCCAGAAGGTCGCAGCAATGACGAACTTCTGAATGACGTTGTCAAAATAAGGCGTCGCGTCTTGAGCGCCGTGCGCCGTGGTCGCTTGGGTCATGCCGAACTCCTGTCTCGACCAAAAACGAATCCATGAACGGTGAGTTCATTAACCGCATTGCGCGAAGGATTCTTTTCCCCCTCCCTCGCCACTGCGGCAGCCCTTCCGAAACCGATGAGCCATAGGTATAGGCCCCCGTCTCCGGGTCCGAGTTCGGCGCAATATGACGCACGCCGCCAAGAGGGCCATTGATCTGGATCAAAATGAGCCTCTTTTATGCCGCATTTAAGGGAGTTTTCCGCGCCTTTGCGACTCTTCGTCAATTACCCCTGCGCTGCACCGTTGAGAAACCTGTGCGAGACGCTAAACTATACCAATGACTGATATGATCGATAATCCCACCTCCCGCCCTCAGATTCACCTTATGGCTGGCCGCTCGCGCCGCCTCAGGTCTGGACATCCGTGGGTATTCTCCAACGAAATTAGTATGGATGCCGCGGCCAAGGCTTTGCCTCCCGGCGGGCTGGTGACGGTGGTCGATGCGGGCGGCGAACGCCTGGGCGTCGGCACGTTTAATCCCCATTCCCTGATCGCCGTGCGCCTGCTGTCGCGCGATCCGGATCAGAGCGTCGATGCTGGGTTGATCGCCCAGCGTCTGGAGCGCGCCCGCGCCTTGCGCGACCAGATGTTTGGCCGCCCCTTTTATCGCCTGATCCATGCCGAGGCCGACGGCCTGCCCGGTCTGGTGATCGACCGTTATGGCGATATCGTCGCCATCCAGGCCAACACGGCGGGCATGGACCTGTTGCTGCCGCAAATCCTCGAAGCGATTGATCAGGTTCTGGCCCCCAAGGCGGTGGTGCTGAAGAACGACAGCCCGGTGCGTAAGCTGGAAGGGTTGGAGCTTTACGACCGTCTGGCCAAGGGCGATCTGTCCGGCCCGGTGGAGTTGGAAGAAAACGGCGCGCGCTTCCTGGCCGATCTGGCGGACGGGCAAAAGACCGGCTGGTTCTATGACCAGCGCGACAACCGCGCCGCCGTGGCTGCCCTGGCCAAGGGCCGCAGCATGATCGACTTTTACACCTATGCGGGCGGCTTTGCCGTTCAGGCGGCGCTGGCGGGTGCTTCGCGGGTGGTGGCGGTTGATCGTTCGGAAGGATCGCTGGCCCTGGCCTCCCGTTCAGCCGAACTCAACGCCGTCAAGATCGAAGCGGTGCGCGCCGACAGCTTCGCCGAAATGGAACGTCTCGCCACTGCCGGGGAAAAGTTCGGCGTTGTGGTGTCCGACCCGCCCGCCTTCGTCAAATCCAAGAAGGATCTGGCGGCGGGCTCGAAGGGCTATCGCAAGATGACCAAGCTGGCCGCCGCCCTGGTGGAACCGGGCGGGTTCCTGCTGGTGGCGTCGTGCTCGCACCACATGGCCCCCGACAATTTCGCCGAGGAAGTGCGCCACGGCCTGTCTCAGGCGGGACGGTCGGGCCGCATTCTCCGCTCGGCGGGGGCGGCGGGCGACCATCCGGTCCATCCTTATCTGCCGGAAAGCGCCTATCTGAAGGCCCAGTTGTTCCAGTTGGATTGATCGGGCACAAAGCCGGGGCGGCCGTCCGTTGCCCCGGCTTTTCCTTGCAATCCTTGACGTCGGGGCCGCCCGAGCATATTTCACCGCTTCGTAGTCAGTCTCAATCGTCGTTGTCTGGAAAGTTGACCCATGGCCCTTTTGCCGATCTTTGTCGCCCCGCATCCTGTTTTGAAGCAAAAAGCCAAGCCGGTGGCGCAGGTCGACGACACCATCCGCACCCTGATGGACGACATGCTGGAGACCATGTACAAGGCCCCCGGCATCGGTTTGGCCGCACCGCAGGTTGGGCAATCGATTCGCCTGCTGGTCATCGACATCGCCGGAGAGGGAGAGCCCCCGGCCCCGCTGTGCATGGTCAATCCGGAAATCACCTGGGTTTCCGACGAAGACCGCCATTACGAAGAAGGCTGCCTGTCGGTTCCCGACCAATATGCCGACGTGGTCCGTCCGGCCCGCATCAAGGTCCGCTTCATCGACCGCGACAACCAGAAGCAGGAAATCGAAGCTGATGATCTGTTGGCTACCGTGATCCAGCATGAGATGGACCATCTGGAGGGCATTCTGTTCATCGACCACCTGTCCAGCCTGAAGCGCAACATGATCCTGCGCAAGCTGACCAAGCTGAAGAAGGATGCCGAGGCATGAGCCTGCGCCTCGTCTTCATGGGCACCCCCGACTTCGCCGCCAGCGCCCTGGCGGCGCTGATCGAGGCCGGACACGATGTGGTCTGCGTCTATAGCCAGCCGCCCCGCCCTGCCGGGCGCGGCCATAAGGAAAAGCCGTCGCCGGTTCACGCCTTCGCCGACAGCAAGGGCATTGCCGTGCGCACCCCGAAAAGCCTGAGGACCGCCGAAGCTCAGGCCGACTTCGCCGCCCTCAATGCCGATTTGGCGGTGGTGGCGGCCTATGGCCTGATCCTGCCCAAGGCAGTATTGGACGCGCCCCGTCTGGGCTGCATCAACATCCACGCCTCGCTGCTGCCACGCTGGCGCGGTGCTGCCCCGATCCAGCGGGCCATCCAGGCGGGCGATGCCGAAAGCGGCGTCACCATCATGCAGATGGACGAAGGCTTGGATACCGGCGCGATGCTGCTAAAGGGCGTCACCCCGATTACCGCCGAAACCACCGGGGCCAGCCTGCATGACGCCCTGGCCGCCCAGGGGGCCGCGCTGATCGTGGATGCCCTGACCAAGCTGGAAGCAGACGCCCTGCCCGCCACCGCCCAACCGGTCGATGGCGTGACCTATGCCGCCAAGCTGTCCAAGGACGAAGGCCGCCTGGATTGGACCCGTCCGGCGGGCGAACTAGAACGCACCATCCGCGCCTTCACCCCCTGGCCGGGGGCCTGGTTCGAAAAAGATGGCGAACGCTTCAAGGTTCTGGCGGCGCAAGTGATCAGCGGCTCTGGCACTCCGGGCAGCGTTCTCGATGATCGCTTAAGCGTCGCCTGCGGCGAAGGTGCGTTGCGGCTGATCACCGTCCAGCGGGCCGGTAAGGCGGCGATGTCCGCCGACGCCCTGCTGCGCGGCTATCCGGTCCCCAAGGGAACCAATCTTGCCGCGCTATAAGCTGACGGTCGAATATGACGGCACCGGTCTGGTGGGCTGGCAGCGCCAGGATAGCGGCATGTCGGTGCAAGGACTGCTGGAACAGGCGGCTTATATCCTGTCGGGCCAGAAGGTCACGTTTTACGCTGCCGGACGGACCGACGCCGGGGTCCATGCCACCGGACAAGTAGCCCATGTGGAATTCGAGCGGGACTTCCGCCCCGACTCGGTGCGCGACGGCCTGAATTTCTGGCTACGCCCGGAAGGGGCCTATTGCCAGGTCATCGTGGTGGCGGCGGAACGGGTGGAAGACGACTTCCACGCCCGCTTTTCGGCCAAGGGACGCAGCTATCTCTACCGCATCGTCAATCGCCGGGTCCGCTTGGTGATCGAGCATAACCGCGCTTGGTGGGTACCCCGTCCCCTGGATGCGGCAGCGATGCACGAAGCCGCCCAACATTTGGTCGGCCATCACGACTTCACCACCTTCCGCGCCGCCGAATGCCAGGGCAGCGGCCCGATGAAGACCCTGGACCGCCTGGATGTTTCGCGCGTCGGTCAGGAAATCCATATTGTCGCCGAAGCCCGCTCATTCCTGCATCATCAGGTCCGCAACATGGTCGGCACCCTGAAGCTGGTGGGCGAAGGCAAGTGGCAGCCCATCGACGTCAAGCACGCGCTGGAAGCGAAAAACCGCGCCAAGGGCGGCCCCACCGCCCCAGCGGAAGGGCTTTACTTCACCGGCGTCAAATACTGACAAAAGCCCCGGCCAAGCCAATCTCAATTGTTGCAGTCTTTTGAAATTTAAGACGGTTTCGCCCCGCCCGGATTTTCCGGCGCACGGAAACGGCTAAGATGGCCGCCTTGTTTCCGTGATGGGGTTGGCATGAACGTCGAGTTGCATCTGTCGAACATCAACGAACTGAGCAAACGCCGGTTCCAGCGCGTCCATATGTCGGTTCCCGTCACCATCGGCGACAAGACCATGCGGACCATCGACTGGTCTGTGGGCGGCGTGCGCCTGCCCCATATCTTTCCTGGGCTTGATCCCTGGCAGGGTGAGGCCGACATCAGCATCCCGGCGGAAGATCTGCTGTTTACCCTGCACCTGACCATCGAGCATGTGCACGCCAATCTGGAACACGGTTATGCCGGATACCGCTTTGTCGATCCGACCGAAGAACAGCACGATTTGTTGCGCGCCCTGGTGATCGCCGTGGTCACCGATGGCTGTTTCGAGCTGGACAGCGTGCTGCAAGCCCCCTTTGCCAAGACCGCCCTGGCCAAAGCGCGGCGCGACGGACAAAGCATCCACCCCCACGAAGGCTTTGCCATTACCAAACGCGCTCAGGGGTAAGCTCAGGACCCCAGACCAATCCCCGACAGGCTGTCGGCACCGGCGTCGATCAGCACCCCCAACAGGAAATCGATGATCACCAAGGCGGTCGCGGTGATGCTTTCCACCGCCAGACCAATGCGGGCGATGAAAAAGCTGTAAGCGAGAAACACGATGTGCAACAGCACCCACAACGCCATCAAGACTTCCTGCGGGGCGCCCAGACTGGTCAACAGCAAAAGCGGCGGCCACAGCACCAACTGCACCAGTTGGAACCAGTTATAGGTGGCGATGTAGAGGCAATAGCGTTCGGTCCGGTGAAATAGGACCACCACCGGGATCATCAGCAGCGGATAGGACAGCCAGCCGACCACATAGGCCGCCCCCTGCACCCCGGCGAACTGCCACCAATCGGTGATTTTGTCGGGCGGCAACTGGTAAGCCAGCATCAGCCCCCAAAACGGCAGCAGGATCAGCGCGGCCCAAAAGGAATTCAGGCACCCGCGCCGGGTCGGATCGAAAAACAGGAAGCCTTCGGGACGAAATCTCAACAGATAACGGATCCCGGTAAAAGCGGCCTGAAGTTCGCGCCGGTTCAGCATGCCAGATAATCCTGCAAGATCCGCTGATAGATGTCGGTCAGCCCGAACAGATCGGCCACAGCAACCCGTTCATCGGCCTTATGCATGCTTTGCCCGACCAACCCAAATTCCGCAACAGGACAATGGTAGCGGATGAAGCGGGCATCCGACGTTCCGCCCGAGGTCGAGGCTTCAGGCTGATGGCCGGTCACCGCCAAAGCGGCCCGGGCAATACTGTCGGACAGCTTGCCGGGCGGGGTCAGGAAGCTTTCGCCCGACACTTCCACCTCAAGCTCATATGCGCCGCCGATGGCGTCGAACTTGGCACGCAGCCAATCCTCGACGCTCTTGCCGGAATGCAGATCGTTAAAGCGGATGTTGAAACCGGCGCGCGCCTCGGCAGGGATGACGTTGGTGGCGGGGTTGCCCACATCGATGGTGGTGATCGCCAGGGTCGAGGCCTGAAAATGTTCCGACCCCTGATCCAACGGTTCGCGGATCAGGCTTTGCAGCATGTCCATCAAACGGGGAATGGGATTGTCAGCCCGGTCGGGATAGGCCACATGACCTTGCGCCCCCAGCACCCGCAAGCGCCCGTTCAGGCTGCCGCGTCGGCCGATCTTCATCATCTCGCCCAGATAGCGGGGATTGGTGGGTTCGCCCACCAGACAGGCGTCGATGGTTTCGCCCTGCTGCTTCAGCCAATCCAGCACGCGCACCGTGCCGTCCAGAGCACGGCCTTCCTCGTCACCGGTAATCAGCAGGCTGATGGAGCCTTTGAAAGCCGCCTGTTCAGCCAGAAAGCGCGCGGTGGCGGCGACAAAGGCGGCGACCGCCCCCTTCATGTCGGCAGCCCCCCGACCATAAAGATGATCGCCCACCACTTGGCCCGCAAAGGGATCGACGGTCCAGCCCTGACCGGGCGGCACCACATCGGTATGACCGGCGAAGCAGAAATTGGGGGATTGATCACCCAGACGGGCGTAAAGATTTTCGATCTGCGGACGGCCCTGATCAGCCCCAAAGGCCAAACGCCGGCAGGTGAACCCCAGCGCGGTCAACGCCTCTTCCAGCACCGCCAGCGCGCCATCGTCGGCGGGAGTGACACTGGGACGGCGAATCAACGCCTGGGCCAGGGCGAGCGGATCGGTCAAAGCGGACGGATGGGACACGGGCACGACACTCGCAGCAAAAGACATCCAAACAACGATGCGCCGCCAGCCGGTCAGGCTGGCGGCGAACCGCCGACGCCGCGCTTAGTCGCGCAGCAACTCGTTGATCGACACCTTGCCACGGGTCCGCTCGTCAACGCGCTTGACGATGACGGCGCAATAGAGGCTGGGGCCGGGGGTGCCGTCCGGCAGGGGCTTGCCCGGCATGCTGCCCGACACCACCACCGAATAGGCGGGAACGCGACCGATGAAGACTTCGCCGGTGGCGCGGTCGATGATCTTGGTGGACGCACCCAGATAGACGCCCATGGACAACACCGCACCGGTTTCGACGATCACGCCTTCGGCCACTTCGGCGCGCGCGCCGATGAAGCAGTTGTCTTCGATGATGACCGGACCGGCCTGCAGGGGTTCCAGCACGCCGCCGATGCCCGCACCGCCCGAGATATGCACGTTCTTGCCGATCTGGGCGCAGGACCCGACGGTGGCCCAGGTGTCAACCATGGTGCCTTCATCGACGAAAGCGCCCAGATTGACAAAGGACGGCATCAGGACAACACCCTTGGCGATGTGGGCCGAACGGCGCACCACGGCACCCGGAACGGCACGGAAACCGGCGGCCTTGAAGGTCTCGGCGGTCCAGCCTTCGAACTTGGTGGGAACCTTGTCGTACCAGACGCCGCCCTTGCCGGGGCCGCCCGCCATGATCTGGTTGTCGTTCAGACGGAACGACAGCAGCACGGCCTTTTTGGCCCACTGGTTGACCACCCAGCCGTTGGCGGTTTTCTGGGCGACACGTTCTTCGCCACTATCCAGGGCGTCCAGCGCCGCCTCCACCGCCTCGCGCACCAGACCTTGGGTCGCGGTGGTGACTTCGGCGCGGTTTTCCCAGGCTTCTTCGATACGGTCGATAATATGCTGGCTCAACGGCATGGACTGCGTTCCGTCAGAAATAGTGAAAGACAACCCGGAACCATAGCTGCCCCGCTGATCCTGTCAAGGACAGGCGGGGCCGGATCGGCTCCGGTTTTCCCTTATTTTTCCCAAGGGAAAGCCCGCTCAGGCAAAATCGATGGCGTTCAGCCAACCCGCCAGATCGGTGGTGACATGATCGACATGGGACAGATCGGCGTCCCCCGCCTCACCCCAATGGGGATGGCCGTCTTCCTCCACCAGCACGGTGGTCATGCCGATGGCCGCTGCCGGAGCCAGATTGCGGGGAATATCTTCGAACATCGCCGCCAGATCGGGCGCGACGTCGTGACGCTTCAACAGCGCCGCATAAGCCTCGGCATTGGGCTTGGGCACATAATCGGCGGCCTGAATGTCGAAGATGCCCTGAAAGTGCCGGGTGATCCCCAGCCGGTCCAGCACGCTGACGGCGTGATGTTCCGACCCGTTGGTGAAGATCAGCTTGCGCCCCGGCAGGCGGGTCAGTGCCCGATCCAGGGCAGGCGACGGCTGCAACACGCTGTGGTCGATGTCATGGACATAGGCCAGGAATTCCGCCGGTTCGATGCCATGCACCATCATCAGCCCGCGCAAGGTGGTGCCGTAGAGATGGTAATATTGCTTTTGCAGCTTGTAGGCGGCATCCAGATCCAGCCCCAGCGCTTCGGCGATGAACTGGCGCATCCTGACATCGATCTGCGGGAACAGGCTGCACGAAGCCGGATAAAGGGTGTTGTCGAGATCGAACACCCAGCAATTCAGTTTCTTCAGCCGAACCAGCTGATCGGCGGAAGCCGACAGGATTGAAGCGGTCGGAGCGGTGGGGACAGTCTGGCTTTGGGTCATGATCACAGATAAGCCCTTCCGCCCCGAAACAACAAGAGCAGATCGGCAGTGGTCATGGTTTTATCACCTTGATGATCACCCGAAAGGCGAGAAATTCCCTGACCTTTCCCCGCGATCGCCAGCAATAATTGACAAATCCGCCGAAAAACCAGCCACAACCGGCGGAATTATTGCAGTTTCATAGTTTTTCAATAGGCGGAAATAGACACCAGGGTTATGGTGATCAATAGGGAGGCTGGAAGTGTGACCGTTTGTCTCGGATATGGGCGGAATGACAGTTAAAAAGTTTCTTAGCGCAGTCGGTCTGTTGCAAGGCGGTCACGGCGCGGCCGTTACCTTGTCGGAAACGGCCCTGGCGACCTTCCCCGCCCCTGTTCTGCTGGCTACCCCATCGGGCCGCGTGTCCGCCGCCAATGGCGCGGCAGGCGCCTTGGCCGCTGCCGTCGCCGAAGGATCGGTGCCCGGCGTTGCCGCCTCGGTCTCCCGCGCCCTGACATCCAACCGTTCGCAGATCGAAGTGGTGATGGTGCCCGGTCCGGCCGGGGCCATGCTCTACGAATTGAACGTTCTGCCATTGCAAGACGGCAATGCGCTGGTGCTGGCCAAGGACGTCACCTTGGAAAGCAATCTGCGCTCCGCTTTGGTGGAATCGCGCCAGCGTTATAAGGATCTGGTGGAGATTTCCAGCGACTTCGCCTGGGAAGTCGGCCCTGAAGGAACCTTCGTCTTCGTCTCGCCCAAGGGCGCGCTGGGTCACTCGGCGGAACATCTGGTGGGCCATGCCCCGGCGGAATTCATCGTCGATCAACCCGGCGTCGATGGCCTGCTGCCGTTCCGCTCCGACCGCCCGGTGGAGGAGGCCGAAGTATGGATGCGCCGCGCCGATGGCCGGGTCGCCTGCCTGCTGGCGTCGTCCTCGCCGCTGCTGGACGGGGAAGGCCGTCCGCGCGGGGCGCGCGGGGTATGCCGAGACATCACCAAGGAACGCGAACGCGACGCTGCCCTGGCCCGCGCCAACAACCGCGAACGTCTGCTGACCTATATCGTGCGCACCATCCGCGATGTGGTCGATCCCACCGATATGCTGAAGACCGCGGCGGAAGCCACCGCCCGCGCCCTGGGCGGCACCGGCTGCCAGATTTTCCGCTATCAGGACACCGGCTATGTGCCCGCCGCCGTGTTCGGCGAAGTGGGCGACCCCGCCCCGGTGATCAGCGCCTTTACCGCCGATGACCGGTTTGAAGGTCTGGTGGGCGGACGTCTGGCCCTGGGCGGCGTGACCCGGTATCGCCATGACGTCAACGGCGGCATTGTGGTCTGGCGCGACGGCGACGCCCTGCCCTGGGGTGACGATGAACGATTGCTGCTCGACGATGTCGGCAATCAGATCGGCATCGCCAACGAACAGATCGCCAATCACGAGCGCATTTTGACCTTGTCGCGCACCGACGGCCTGACCGGCCTGTTCAACCGCCGCGCCTTCTTTGAAGAGCTGTCACGCCGCTTCTCGCGGTTGGCGCGTGACCGTAAATCGGCGTCGCTGATCTATGTGGATTTGGACAATTTCAAGCTGGTCAACGACATCCACGGCCACAAGCGCGGCGACGAAGCCTTGCTGGCCGTGCGCGAGATTTTGCTGAAGCACACCCGCCCCATCGATCTGTTGGCCCGCCTGGGCGGCGATGAGTTCGCCGTCTGGCTGGAAGGCGCGGATGAGCGCATCGCCGTCGGACGCTGCCAGCAAATGCTGGACGCATCCAAGGCGCTGGCCCATTTCTCGGGCACGCCTGATCTGCCGCTGACCATGTCCTTAGGGGTGGCAGTACACGATCCGGCGACGCCGGAAACCCTGAACGACTTGTTGGCCCGCGCCGACGAGGCCATGTATGCGGTCAAGCGTGACGGCAAGTGCGATTTCCGCCTGGCCGGCCCGTCGTCGCATCAGCAGGGAGAATAACGGATGGCCGTCGGCCAAATCCTGGGAAAGTTGTTGGGCAGCCTGCGCGGCAAAAGCGATGCGGGCGACGGCTCGGTGCGCCTGTTGGGCAACAACAGCATTTCTTACGAGGAAGCCAAGGAACTGGCCCGCCACACCGACCCCGAAGTGCGCCGCGCCCTGGCGTCGCGCTCGGACGTGCGGCCTGAGATTCTTTACTATCTGGCCACCGATCCGTCCCCGGAAGTACGCCGGGAAATCGCCGCCAACCGCGCCACCCCGGCCCAGGCCGATCTGCGCCTGGCCGCCGATCTGGACCCCGAGGTGCGCACCGGTCTGGCGCAGAAGATTTCCCGTCTGGCCCCCGGCCTGTCGCCCGACGAACAGGACCGGCTGCGCCGCATGACCTATGAAGCGCTGGAGCTTCTGGCCCGCGATCAGATTACCCGTGTACGGCAAATCCTGGCGGAAACCTTAAAGGATGTCGCCAACGCTCCGCCCGCTTTGATCCGCTCGCTGGCCCATGACAGCGAGTTGATCGTCTCGGCCCCGGTGCTGGAATATTCGCCGGTGCTGACCGACGAGGATTTGCTGGAAATCATCCAAAGTTGCCCGGTTGACGGGGCTTTGTCGGCGATTTCGCGGCGCGACGCCGTAGGCGGCGATGTTGCCGACGCCATCGCTCGGTCCGAGGATGTGTCCGCCATCGCGGTGTTGCTGGCCAATCCCAGCGCACAAATCCGCGAAGAAACCCTGGACATGCTGCTGGACCGCGCCCCCGATCAGGAAAGCTGGCACGGCCCCCTGGTGCGCCGCCCGCAATTGTCGGCCCGCGCCGCTACCCGGTTGGCCCGCTTTGTCGCCGACGCGCTGTTGCAGGTATTGGAAGACCGCGACGATCTGGACGAAGCCACCAAGGCCGCCGTTTCGGCGGTGGTGCGCCGCCGGGTCGAGGAAGGCGGGGCAGACATGGCCGATTTTCGGGGCGGTTTGCAGGAAGACAAGCCTGCCGACCATCAGGAAAGCCCGATGGAAACGGCCAAACGGCTGTATCAGGCCGGACATCTGGAAGAACCGACGCTGATTTCCGCCCTGGGCGCGTCCGATGTGGATTTCGTCATTGCCTCGCTGTCGGTGCGGGCGGGCGTTTCGGTGGAACTGGTCAAGCGCATCGTCGCCACCCGCAGCGCCAAGGGCATGGTTACCCTGTGCTGGCAGGCTGGTCTGAGCATGGGCGCGGCGGTGCAGTTGCAAACCAAACTGAGCAAGATCGCCCCCGCCGATGTTCTACGCTCGCGTCCCGGCAGCTTGGCCTTCCCCCTGACGGCGGAAGAAATGAGCTGGCAGATGGAATTCTTCGCCGCCATGGCCGGAGAATTGAAGCCGCCCAGCCCCAACCGCAGCCTGCCACCGTAAGGCGATCAAAGCAGATCGGCGAAGGCCTGCGCCGCCCGGCTGAGTCCCCGCTCGCAATGTCGCACCAGGGAAAAGCGCCGCCCCGGCAGCACGCAGGCCGCAGCGCGCATGGTGCCCGCCGCCAAAGCGGGGCCAACCACCAGCATCGACAAAACCGACGCCCCCGCCCCGGCTTCCACGGCGGCACGCACGGCTTCGTTGCTGGGCAGTTCCAAAACCACATCGACATCGGCCAGACTTAAGCCTCGGCTGGCCAGCAAATCCTGGGTGGCGACGCGGGTGCCCGACCCACTTTCCCGCAAGATCCACGGCAGACGACGCAAATCCTCGGCCTCCAGCGCCTGTTGGGCCGCCCATTGGTGATTGCCCGCCACCACCAGCGCCAGCCGATCATCGGCCACCGTGCGCGTGGTTAAGGCTGGGTTCGACACCGCCCCTTCGACAATCCCCAGATCGCAATCCCCCTGTTCGACCGCCTGACAGACCTGGGCGGTGTTGGCGATGGACAGATCGATGGCGATGCCGGGATGTTGGTTATGAAAGGCATGTAAAAGCGGCGGCAGCCAATACGTCGCCACCGTCTGACTGCCCGACAGCACCAGCCGCCCACGCTCCAAACCCGACAGTTCGGCCAGCACCTTTTCGGCATGACGGGCCGAACTGAGGACACGACGCGCCTCGTCCAGAAACTGCCGTCCTTCCGCCGTCAGTTCGACGCACCGCCCGATGCGGTGAAACAAGGCAACGTTCCAGCGCCCTTCCAACGCCGCCACGGCTGCCGAAACCGCCGACTGGGTCAACCCCAACGCCTGAGCCGCCTGGGTGAAATGCAGCCGTTCCGCCACGGCGGCGAAGATGCGCAGTTGCTCCAAGGTCATGACACGGCTCCGTCAATCAACAAATAAAACTGATCAATATCAGAATTATAATGAATTGGACAGATTGATGGTCAAAGTTTCACATTAGCCCCAGGTGAAACACAGATATTTCGAGATCATCATGCCCGCGCAAGAAGACGTTCTGCCACAGACCCCCACCCTTCCCGTTTGGCTCGCCAAGGCCGCGCCGGGCGTGGCTCTGTCGCTGTCGCTGGCGGGTGCCGCTGTCCTGATGCGCCATCTGCCGGGGGTGTCCATCCTCAGCCCCTCCGCCCTGGCGATCCTGTTGGGCATCGGCCTGCGTCAAGTCACCGGGGCCCCCGCCTTCCTGCAACCGGGTTTGGCCCTGTCGGTGCGTGTGCTGCTGCGCTTGGCGGTGGTTCTGCTGGGCTTGCAGGTGACCTTGGGTCAGGTCGCCGCCCTGGGCTTCGGGGCTTTGGCCGCCGTCGCCGCCGGTCTGGTGGCCTGTTACAGCATCACCGTCTGGCTGGGCGGCAAGCTGGGGGTGGCCCCGCGCCTGACCCGCCTGATCGCCATCGGCACCGCTGTCTGCGGGGCCTCCGCCGTGGTGGCGGGCAATTCGGTGATCAAGGGCGAGGACGAGGATGTCGGTTACGCCCTGGCCACCGTCACCCTGTTCGGCACCGTCGCCATGCTGGGCATGCCCTTGGCGGCGCTGGCCCTGGGCCTGGATCACGGCACCGCCGGGCTGTGGCTGGGCGCATCCATCCACGAAGTTGCCCAGGTCGTCGGCGCGGCCACCCAGTTGGACGTCCAGACCGTGCAGACCGCCACCGTCGCCAAAATGGCCCGCGTGCTGATGCTGGCCCCGCTGGTGTTGACCCTGGCCGCCCTGGGCCGTGCCAAGAGCCACGGCGACAACAGCCCCAAGGCCAAGGTGCCGGTGCCGTGGTTCGTCTTCGGCTTCCTGGCTCTGGCCGCCATCGCCAGCCTGGGCGTGGTGCCTGCCGCCGCCACCCAGATGGCGGGTCAAACCTCGGCCTTCCTGCTGGCCACCGCGTTGGCGGCCATGGGTTTCGGCATGAACATCCGCGCTTTGCTGCTGAAAGGCGTGCGCCCCCTGATCCTGGCCATCGTCGCCTGGGGCATCATCAGCGGCGTCAGCCTGGGATTGCTGGTGACGGTCGGCTGACCCCCCCGTTGACGATCCACCTCCTTTCGCCGCACCCCCGGGCATTGTCCCGGGGGTTTTCTTTTTCCCGCTTGCCTTTTTGTCCCAGGCACCCGATATTCCGGGCGGGAGACTGGCGGCGGGCAAGCTTGTCGCCAACCCGGTCAGGTCCGGAAGGAAGCAGCCGTAACGATTTCCTGCTTGGGTCGTTGTCCAGTCTCCCACCTTCCCGCATCGCCTCTCCCCGGGGTGACTTCTTCCGAGGGTGAACGAACGGCGCCATGACCGATATCATTGGGGACAGCCCCGCTCCCGCGCCTTATCGCGTTCTTGCCCGGAAATACCGGCCAACCGACTTTTCCCAGCTGATCGGCCAGGAAGCCCTGGTCCGCACCCTGACCAACGCCATCCAGACCGGACGTCTGGCGCACGCTTTCGTGCTGACCGGCGTGCGCGGGGTCGGCAAGACCACGACGGCGCGCATCATTGCCCGCGCCCTGAACTGCATCGGCCCCGACGGCAAGGGCGGCCCCACCACCGAACCTTGCGGCGTTTGCGAACATTGCCGCGCCATTGCCGAAGACCGCCATGTCGATGTGATGGAAATGGACGCCGCCAGCCGCACCGGCGTCAACGACATCCGCGAAATTATCGAAGGCGTGCGCTATCGCCCGACCTCGGCGCGTTTCAAAGTCTATATCATCGACGAAGTGCACATGCTGTCCACCGCCGCCTTCAACGCCCTGTTGAAGACGCTGGAGGAACCGCCCGAGCATGTGAAGTTCATCTTCGCCACCACCGAAATCCGCAAAATCCCCGTCACCGTGCTGTCGCGCTGCCAGCGCTTCGACCTGCGCCGTGTCGAGATCGAGGAACTGACCCGCCACTTCACCAACATCGCCGACAAGGAAAACGCCGAGATCGAGCCCGCCGCCCTGGCGATGATCGCGCGCGCCGCCGACGGTTCGGTGCGCGACGGCCTGTCCTTGCTGGATCAGGCCATCGCCCACGGCGCGGGCAAGGTGAGCGAGGAACAGGTCCGCGACATGCTGGGTCTGGCCGACCGGGCCCGCGTCTTCGATCTGTTCGACGCGGTGATGAAGGGCCAGATCAACGACGCCTTGGATCAGATGGCTGGGCAATATGCCGTCGGCGCCGATCCGGTGGTGATCTTGCAAGACATGCTGGAACTGACCCACTGGCTGACCCGCCTCAAGCTGGCCCCGGATTCCGGTGCTGGTCCGGCGGTTTCGGAAACCGAACGGGTGCGCGGCGGCGAGATGGCCAAGGGCCTGTCCATGGCGGTGCTGACCCGTGCCTGGCAAATGCTGTTGAAGGGTGTGGGCGAGGTTAGAACCGCGCCGTCACCCCTGCAAGCGGCGGAAATGGTGCTGGTCCGCATGGCCTATGCCGCCGATCTGCCCAGCCCGGCCGATCTGATCGAACAATTGCGCAACGCCCCGCAGCAGCCCGCTCCGTCGGGCGGCGGCGGCTCGGGCGGCGGTTCGGGGGGTGGCGTATCGGCATCCGGCGCGGCTCCGTCGGGCGGCGGCTTTGCCCAGACCTTGGCCCAGGCCACCGTCAATGGCGCACCCAGCGGCCCGCAGACCGTGATGACGGTTCAGCCCTTGCCGCAACCTGCCAACCAGCCCGCCGAAGTGGGTCTGGCAACGTTCGAGGATGTGGCGCAGCTGTTTGTCGATAAGCGCGAAGCGGTGCTGGCGACCCATCTCAAAAGCTCGGTCCATCTGGTCCGCTTTGAACCGGGCCGCATCGAATTTCGCCCCGATTCCGGCACTCCGTCCGATCTGGCAACCCGCGTCAGCCGGTTGCTGGGCGAATGGACGGGCCGCCCCTGGCTGGTCAGCGTATCGCGCGACCAGGGCCAGCCCACTTTGCGCGAACAGGCGCTGGAACGCGAACTGAAGCGCAAGCAAGACGCCGCCAGCCACCCGCTGGTTCAGGCGGTGTTGACCACTTTCCCCGGTGCCATCATTGAAATGGTGCGCGACATCGGCGAGGAGGGCGCGGACGACGCCGCCCCGGTCTTCGCCGATGCAGACCCCGTTAACGGAGACGACGACTAATGAAGAACCTCGGCAACCTGATGAAGCAGGCCCAGCAGATGCAGGCCAAGATGGGCGAAATGCAGGCCAAGATGGACCAGATGGAAGTCGGCGGTGCATCCGGCGGCGGCATGGTCCAGGTGGTGATCAGCGGCAAGGGCGACTTGCGCAAGCTGAAGATCGACCCGTCCATCGTCCAGCCCGACGATGTGGAAATGCTGGAAGACCTGATCGTCGCCGCCTTCAACGACGCCAAGAGCAAGGCCGAAGCCACCATGCAGGCGGAAATGCAGAAGATCACCGGCGGCCTGAACTTGCCCGCCGGCCTGAAGCTGCCTTTCTGATCCCCTGAACCTCGGTCCCAACGCCATGTCCGGTCCCGAAATCGAGCGGCTGATTCAGTTGCTGGCCCGCGTGCCGGGCCTGGGACCGCGTTCGGCACGGCGCGCGGCGCTTCACCTTTTGAAGCGCCGCGATGCCTTGCTGCTTCCCCTGCATGACGCCCTGGCCGATGCCGCCGACAAGGTGAAGACCTGTTCGATCTGCGGCAATTACGACAGCACCGACCCTTGCGCCATCTGCGAGGATCACCGCCGCGACCCCAGCATCATCTGCGTGGTGGAAGATGTTTCCAGCCTGTGGGCCATCGAACGTTCGGGCGTGTTCAAGGGGCGCTACCATGTTCTGGGCGGCGTCCTGTCGGCCCTGGACGGCGTCGGCCCCGACGATCTCAACGTCGATAAGCTGATCGGCCGGGCCCGCGGCAACGATGTCCGGGAAATCATCCTGGCGGTCGGCGCGACGGTGGACGGACAAACCACCGCCCATTACGTCATCGACCGGCTGGCGGGCTTTAATCTGGTCATCTCCGGCCTGGCCCACGGCGTGCCCATCGGCGGCGAACTGGACTTCCTGGACGACGGCACCATCGGCGCCGCCCTGCGCGCCCGCCGCCCGGTCTGACCGAACACTCTTTCCCCAGCCACGGCAAAACAAAACCCCGCATCCGGCGCTCGGCCCGATGCGGGGTTTTGTTTGAATATGCCGAAGCTACAAAGGCTTTGGCCGGATTACTTCTTGCCTTCGACCGGCGGCTTGGCGTCCTTGCCGTCCACCGGCGGGCGGGCGTTGGTGAAGGTCACTTCGAAACGGCTGGCATGGGGGTCCGGCTGTTCCAGGGTAATGCGGAAACCGATGGTGGCATGGGGGTCCAGCGCCACCTGGGGCGGATTGATCACCCGTTCCTGCAAGGGCCGCTGATCTTCATAAAGAGCCAGACGCAACAGCGGAATCTCGCGCACCATATCGGTGGTGTTGGTGATCACGCCGCGCACCACCAGGATTTCCGAATTGTCCTGGCTAAGCCGTTCCGACTGGTAATTGCTGAAGGCCAGCCCCAGACCGACCACTTCGTTGCGCAGGCCCAATTCCTCGTAATAGGGGGCCAACTGCGGGAACTGATCGATCACCCGGTCCTGGAAGAAGTACATCACCCCGCCGACCGCCACCAAAAGCAGGACCAGCAACAGCAGGATCAGACCGGCGGCACCCTTGCGCCGGGCCGGGGGCTTGGGCGGAGGGGCGGCAAATACGTCGGGAATGGGTTCGGGCGACGACTGCATCATCAGCTCGGCAATGCGGGCGAAGGGGTCTTCTTCCTCCTCCCCATCCGGCTTTTTGGCGTCGTCCTTCTTTTCCCCCTCGCCTTCGGCGTCCGACAACAGGCTGTCGAAATCCAGACCGCCCTTGTCGTCGTCCGAACCGCCCAGGCCGTCCAGCTTGAACGCCTTGTTCAAGTCTTCGAAATCCTGATCGACCAGACTGTCGTTGGGGCGCGGCACCGGGTCCGCCGACATGGCGGGCGGCATTTCCAAAGGAATGTCATCCAGGCGGATCAGGGGATCCTGGTGCCACTTTTCGCCGCATTTGGCACAACGCATGGCACGCCCGCGCGGACCGATGGCGGCCTCGGGGACTGAGAATTGCGCTTGGCAGCTTGGGCAAGTGATAATCATCTGACCGACACACCCGCTAAAATATTGTTCTTTATAGGGCCAGCCAGGATACAACACAAGCGCGCGCTGGACGTGACGGCTGCCCCATGCAATCCTCTGCCCCATCAGGAGGAATGAAAGCGTGCGACGTCAGGCGGCAGCCCCGGCCAATGTTGTGCAGTTCGACAGCGTCGGACTGCGGTATGGTCATGGCCCCGAAATCTTGCAAGACATCAGTTTCGCCCTGCCGGCGGGATCGTTTCACTTCCTGACTGGGTCTTCGGGCGCGGGCAAGTCCTCGCTGTTGCGGCTGATGTATCTGGCGCACCGCCCGTCGCGCGGGCGTGTCGTGCTGTTTGGCCGCGACATCGCGCAAACCCGCCGCTATGAACTGCCCGCTCTGCGCCGCCGCGTCGGTGTGGTGTTTCAGGAATTCAAGCTTCTGGACCATTTGTCGGCCCTGGACAATGTCGCCCTGCCGCTGCGGGTGGCGGGCGCCAGCGAAGCCGATGTGCGCAAATTCGTCCCCGATCTGCTAAGCTGGGTCGGTCTGGCCGAGCATCTGCACGCCAAGCCGCCGACCTTGTCGGGCGGGCAAAAGCAGCGCGTCGCCATCGCCCGCGCGGTGATTGGACGCCCCGATCTGATCTTGGCCGACGAACCGACCGGCAACGTCGATGACCACATCGCCATGCGCCTGATGTATCTGTTTGAAGAGTTGAATAAGCTGGGAACCACCGTGGTGGTGGCGACCCATAACGAATCCCTGGTGTCCAGGCTGGGCTACCCCTGCCTGCATCTGGAAAACGGAAGGCTTATTCAGGAATGAAGAAGTTTGCCGCCCGTCCTGCCGCATCCCGTCCCGCCGCGCAATCCTCGGCGGTGCGGTCCTCGACGGCGCGCGCGGCTGCGCAAGGGGCGGCACGGCGGGTTCAAGCTCCGGCGCTGTCGTTCCTCAACCGCCGTTCCGACCTGCCGCTGCGTGACGACGCCACCAGCCGGTTTTTGCCCTGGCTGGTTGCCCCCATGGTGTTTCTGTGCGCCGTGGCGTTGGCGGGCGCGTTCATTCTGCATGGCCTGATCGGCCGCTGGGACCGCGACGTTTCGGGCACATTGACGGTGGAAATCGCCGCAGCACCCGGCGATCTGTCGGAATCGGCCGAACAGACCCGGCTCAAGGTAGAAAGCGCGCTGGCGATTTTGCAAAAAACCCCCGGCGTCATTCAGGCCCATGCCTTGACCCAGGATCAGTTGGTGGCCCTGCTGGCCCCCTGGCTGGGCAACAGCGATCTGCTGGGCGAACTGCCGCTGCCCGCTTTGATCGACGTCACCATCGACCGCCAGCACAGCCCCGACTTGCCCGCTTTGTCGAAGCAATTGGAAGGCAGCATTCCGGGCGCGTCGCTGGATGATCACCGCGCCTGGCTGGCCCGCCTGATCGATCTGTCACGCGCCATCGAACTGTTGGCCGTCGCCATCGTCGTGCTGATCGGGGCGGTGACATCGGCCACGGTGATCTATGCCACCCGTACCGGCATGGCCGTGCACCGCGACGTGATCGAGGTTTTGCACCTGATCGGCGCGACCGATGATTATATCGCCCGCCAGTTTGCCCACCGCGCCTTTGTCCTGGGCTTAAAGGGCGGCATTCTGGGCTTGCTGGGCACCCTGATTCCGGTGGCCGCCATGGCTTTTGGCGCCCACCATATGGAAGGTGGATTTCTGGCCGACCTGTCCCTGCCGCTCAGCGGCTGGGGAACCATTGCCTGCCTGCCGCTGCTGGCCGCTATTCTGGCCATGCTGACGGCGCGTCTGACCGTGCATCGCGGTCTGTCGCGGATGCTGTGACGGCGGGCCGCGATGCTTGCCCCCTTTCACTTTCTCACCCGTCTGCGCCTGGCCCTGCGGCTGCCGATCGCCCTGGCGGGGGCGTGGCTGGCCGGATTTGTCTGGTTTGCCGTCGATGTGCCGGAAAGGGTCGAAGACCCCGACACCCCCACCGACGCCATCGTGGTGTTGACCGGCGGCAGCGAACGGCTGGATACCGGCCTGTCGCTGCTGCGCCGTCATATGGGGCAAAAGCTGTTCGTTTCGGGGGTTTATCGCGGCGTCGATGTGGCCGAGCTGCTGCGCCTGACCCGCCAAAAGCCCGACGAAGTGGAATGCTGCATCATTTTGGGCCACACCGCCGACAATACCCTGGGCAACGCCGCCGAAACTGCTGCCTGGATGCGCGAACAAGGGTATAAGTCGCTGCGACTGGTGACGGCCAATTATCACATGCGGCGCAGCTTGACCGAATTTCGCTATGCCATGCCCGATGTGACGATTATCGCCCACCCGGTTTTTCCCTATAAGGTAAAGCAGCGCTGGTGGCTGTGGCCGGGCACCGCCCATCTGATCGCCACCGAATATGTCAAATACCTGGGGGCCAACCTGCGCCATCTGGGCGAAATGCTGGAGGATGTTCCGTGACCGCAGTCCGTTCGCTGCTGTATCAACTGCTGTTCTTACCGTGGACGCTGGGGCTGGCCATCCTTTACCTGCCGCTGCTGCTGGGGCCGCGTCGGGTCATGCAGCGCGCCGCCGCCTTTTGGCTGACGGGGGCCTTGTGGCTGCAACGCACCATCCTGGGTCTGTCCTTTGAGGTGCGCGGGCAGGAACACCGTCCGGCAGGGGCCGCCCTGGTGGCCGCCAAACATCAGTCGGCCTGGGACACCATGATCTTTCACCGGCTGCTGAACGATCCGGCCTATATCCTGAAAAAGGAGCTGCTGTCCCTGCCCTTTATCGGCTGGTATCTGCAAAAAAGCGGTCAGGTGCCGATCGACCGCAAGGCCGGGATCAAGGCCCTGAAACTGATGGTGGACGGGGCCAAGCAGGCCGCTGAAGAAGGCCGGACTATCGTCATCTTCCCCGAAGGCCATCGCCAGCCGCCCGGTCAGGCGGGGGAATATCATTCCGGCGTCGCCGCCCTGTATAGCGGGCTTGATCTGCCGTTGGTGCCGGTGGCGTTGAATTCCGGCCTGTTCTGGGGCCGCAATGCCTTTTTGCGCCGCCCCGGCGTCATCACCTTGGAATTCCTGCCCGCCATCGCGCCCGGCATGAACCGCAAGCTGCTGATGGCGGAAGTGGAAAACCGCATCGAAACCGCCACCCGCGCCCTGGAAGCGGAAGCCCTGGCACGGTTTCCCCAACTGCCGAAGATTTAAAAATTGCCCGGCAAGGGGCGGAGTGCCGCCCCTTGCGTCCCGACATAAAATAAGCGCCGATACCCTCCTTCAATCCCAACAAGGATTCCAGGCATGACCGGCACGCCCCCATCCCCCACCGATCCCCGCTGGCTGGCGGTGCGCCAACGCGACGCCGCTCAGGATGGGCAGTTCGTCTTTGCCGTCGTCACCACCGGGATTTACTGTCGCCCGTCTTGTGCGTCGCGCCCCGCCAAGCCGGAGAATATCCGCTTTTTCGACACCCCCGCCGCCGCTGCCGCCGCAGGGTTTCGCCCCTGTCGGCGCTGCCGCCCCGATGCCCAGTCCCCGGACCAGGACAATGCCCAACGCATGACGGCGCTGTGCCGTCTGTTGGATCAGGCCGACCCCATCCCCAGCTTGGCCGATTTGGCGGCGGGCGAAGGGATCAGTCCTCAGCATCTGTTGCGCCGCTTCAAGGCCGCCGTGGGCATGACGCCCCTGGCCTATGCCCGTGCGGCAAGGGCGGAACGGCTGCGCGCCGCCTTGCAAGACCCAGCCCTCAACACCAGCGTCACCGACGCCTTTTATGATGCGGGGTTCGGCTCCAGCGGGCGCTTTTATGAACAGGCCGACCGCATGCTGGGAATGACACCAAGCCAATTCCGCAAGGGCGGACAGGGGGAAACCATCGCCTATGGCCTGGGCCAATGCTGGTTGGGCGACATTCTGGTCGCGGGCGGCAGCCGGGGCATTTGCGCCATCCTGTTGGGCGACGACCCTGCCGCCCTGACGGCCGATTTGCGAGCGCGCTTTCCCCAAGCACGCATTGAACCGGCGAGCGAAGATTTTCAAGATTGGATGGCCCAGGCCATCGCGTTGGTGGATGACCCGCAGACGGGCCGCGCCCTGCCGCTGGACATGCGGGGCACGATCTTTCAGCACCGGGTCTGGCAAGCTTTGCTGGACATCCCGCCCGGTCAGACCACCACTTACAGCGATCTTGCCCAGCGCATCGGCCAGCCCCGCGCCGTGCGCGCCGTGGCCTCGGCTATTGCGGCCAACCCCCTGGCGGTGGCGGTGCCCTGTCATCGGGTGCTGCGTCTCGACGGTCAATGGACCGGCTATCGCTGGGGCATCGAGCGCAAACGCGCTTTGCTGCGCCGGGAAGGGGTCAAGGTGGAGTAAACTGCCCCGATGACTGGCGATCTGTTCGATCTGGACCCACGGCTTTTACCGCCCCGCCCCGACCGGGTGCCCCTGGGGCCGGGGGCGTTTTTGTTTCCCGGTCTGGCCCTGCCGATGGTGGAGCGCTTTTTAAGCGGGATTGAGGACATCTCGGCCCAAGCCCCGTTCCGCCATATGAGCACACCGGGCGGCAAGCCAATGTCGGTGGCCATGACCAGTTGCGGCCCGCTGGGCTGGGTCAGCGACCGACGCGGCTATCGCTATCAATCCAACGACCCAGCCAGCGGCAAACCCTGGCCGCCGATGCCGCTGGATTGGCTGGACTTTGCCAGCCGGGCGGCGGCGCTGGCGGGGTTTTCCGGCTTTACCCCGCAAGCCTGCCTGATCAACCGCTATGATCCGGGTGCAAGATTGTCGCTGCACCAGGACCGCGACGAGCACAATCTGGCCCAGCCCATCGTTTCGGTTTCACTGGGCCTGCCCGCCATCTTCACCTTTGGCGGGCCGGAGCGGTCGGACAAAACCGTCCGCCATGCCCTGTCCCACGGTGACGTGGTGGTGTGGGGTGGGCCATCGCGGCTTTATCACCACGCGGTGTTGCCGATCACCGAAGGCTTTCACCCAATGGTGGGGCGCTGCCGCCTGAATCTGACGTTCCGGCGTGTGGATTAAATTTTATCTCTGTGGAAAACTTTGTGCACAAGGACGGAAAACCGCCATTTTTACCCCTGCGGGGAAGACGGGGATAACTTCGTTTCATGCCTTGTTTCAAGGACTTGCCCGATGGCATGGATGTGGAGACATGGCTGGGACGCAAACCTTGACCCCGACGGCCCCACCTACTAGATTGCGTGGAAAGGGGCCCTTCGAGGCCCCATATCTTCTTCCATACAGCTTATTCTCGGAGCGCATTCGATGACGCAGGTGGCCCCCATTTCGCAACAGATTTGGGACATGAAATACCGGCTGAAGACGCCGGACGGCGGGATTGTGGATAAAACCGTCGAAGACACCTGGGAGCGCATCGCCAAAGCCCTGGCGCAGGCCGAAGACCCCAAGGTTCGCGCCCGCCATCAGGGCGTCTTCAAGGACGCTTTGCAGGACTTCCAGTTCCTGCCCGCCGGGCGCATCGTCTCGGGCGCGGGAACGGCGCGCAAGGTCACGCTGTTCAATTGCTTCGTCATGGGCGACATCCCCGACGATATGAGCGGCATCTTCGAACATCTGAAGGAAGCCACCGTCACCATGCAGCAGGGCGGCGGCATCGGTTATGACTTCTCGACCCTGCGTCCCAAGGGTGCGCCGGTCAAGGGCGTGGGGGCAGATGCGTCCGGCCCGCTGTCCTTCATGGATGTCTGGGACGCCATGTGCCGCACCATCATGAGCGCTGGCGCCCGGCGCGGCGCGATGATGGCCACCATGCGCTGCGACCATCCCGACATCGAAGCCTTTATCGACGCCAAGCGCACCGCCGGCCGGTTGCGCATGTTCAATCTGTCGGTGCTGGTGACCGATCCCTTCATGGAAGCGGTCAAGAAGGACGAAGCGTGGGAACTGAAGTTCAACGGCACGGTCTTTAGGAGCCTGCCCGCGCGCGAATTGTGGAACAAGATCATGCAGGCAACCTATGCCTATGCCGAACCGGGCGTGATCTTCATCGACCGCATCAACCGCCTGAACAACCTCTATTACACCGAGACCATCCACGCCACCAACCCGTGCGGCGAACAGCCCCTGCCGCCCTATGGCGTCTGCCTGCTGGGTTCGGTCAATCTGGCGCGTCTGGTGGACAATCCCTTCGAGGAAACCGCCGCGCTGAACGAGGAAAAGCTGGCGCATCTGGTGCGGACCGCCGTGCGCATGATGGACAACGTCATCGACGTTTCCAACTTCCCGTTGCCGCAGCATCGCCGCGAAGCCGAAAGCAAGCGCCGCATCGGCCTGGGCATCACCGGTCTGGCCGACGCCCTGATCATGTGCCGCGCCCGTTACGGGGCCAAGGAAGCGGTGCGTCTGACCGACCGCTGGATGCGCCTGTTGCGCCGCGAAGCCTATCTGGCCTCGACCGAACTGGCCGCGGAAAAGGGCTCGTTCCCGCTTTATGACGCCGAAAAATATCTGGCGGGCGAAAACATCCGCGACCTGGAACAAGACGTTCAGGACGCCATCCGCAAGCACGGCATCCGCAACGCCCTGCTGACCTCGATCGCGCCGACCGGCACCATTTCGCTCTATGCCGACAATGTGTCTTCGGGGCTGGAACCGGTGTTCAGCTTCAGCTACACCCGCGCCGTCCTGATGCCCGACGGCACCCGCAAGGAAGAAGAAGTCAGCGATTACGCGGTGCGTCTGTTCCGCCGCCTGAAGGGTGAAAACACCCCGCTGCCCGCTTACTTCGTCGATGCCCAGACCCTGGCCCCGGCGGACCATGTGGCCATGCAGGCGGTGGTGCAGAAATATATCGACAGCTCGATTTCCAAGACCATCAACGTCCCGGAAAGCATCGCGTTCGAAGACTTCAAGAACGTCTACATGCAGGCCTATGACCAGGGCTGCAAGGGCTGCACCACCTATCGCCCCAACGACATCACCGGGTCCGTCCTGGAAGTCAAAAAGGACGACAAGCCCAAGGCCGACGCCAAGAAGGACGAAGCCCAGGCCGAGCTGCCGCTGGAACCGGGCCGCGTTCTGCCGTCGGACCAGTACGATGCGGGTGTCGTGCATCTGACCCAGCCGCTGAACCGGCCGGAAGAACTGCCGGGCAACACCTATAAGGTCCGTTGGCCCGACAGCGACCACGCCATGTACATCACCATCAACGATGTCCTGCAAGACGGTCGCCGCCGTCCGTTCGAAGTGTTCATCAATTCCAAGAACATGGACCACTTCGCCTGGACCGTGGCGCTGACCCGCATGATCTCGGCAGTGTTCCGCCGTGGCGGCGACGTCGCCTTTGTGGTCGAGGAACTGAAGGCCGTCTTTGATCCGCGCGGCGGGCAATGGATGGGCGGCAAATATGTGCCGTCGCTGCTGGCCGCCATCGGCGACGTCATCGAACGCCACATGGTCAGCATCGGCTTCCTGGAAGACCCCAACGCCGAACGCGAGGAAATGCTGGCCGCGCAAAAGTTGGCCAAGGCCGAAGCCGCCGAGGTCAAGGCCGCCGCCATCAGCTTTACCCCGGTCAAGACCGGCACGTCGTCGATGCTGCGCAGTTGCCCGCAATGCCACCAGCCCACCCTGATGCGTCAGGAAGGCTGCGACAGTTGCACCAGCTGCGGCTATTCCAAGTGCGGCTGATCGTCAGCCGACCTGCCGATCCCCGATAAAGGGTGTCGGTTTGCACATAAGCTGAGAATTGCACCTCGTAAACCGAGAATTAACACCCCATAAAACGAGAACTTTGCGTGACACGAAAGGGGCCGAATGGCCCCTTTCGGATTCCTAGCATGATCAAATCTACCACTAAGGCTGAGGTACGCTTTTGGTCTGCACAAAATCTTCCAAAGTCTCAGCTACAACTGGGTCAGAATAAAAATGTTCCTATAAAACCCGCAACCTTCCACGATGGCACGCTTATTGGGTTGCCCACCAACCATCCACAACAACAAAATATCCTGACGTCTGATCTCCAGAAGAGGATGTTTCCGTTGTAGGATAGATTCGATATGTTGAGGTCAGTTGCCCAGCGATTTGTCGCAGATAAATAAGTGAGCGCGGCGTGGAGCTGATTATCAAGAGAAAGCGGCAGAGCTTTTGCGTCAGATGGGCTTCGACACCACTGTCGCGAGAATTCTCGAAGGTGCGCGCGGGAAGCATGAAGTCGATATAGTTGCGCGGACCACCTTAGGCAACGAGGCCACAATACAGATCATAGCGTGCAAGCACCGGAAGTCGAGCACAACCATGCATACACCAATTGACCTTCTATGATATGGTCTTCTTAGAAGATAGGGGGAATATGGTCATGGTTTGGCTTGAGCGGCGGTCCGGATGGCAGAAAAAAGCCCAGGACGCTCGTACACCTGGTGATGTCGATTACGGTCGCGTGATCCATTCCGCTTCGTTCAGAAGACTGCAAGGCAAGACCCAGATCCTCAATCTGGGTGATAGCGATTTCTATCGCACAAGGCTGACACACTCCCTCGAGGTTGCCCAAATTGCAGCGGGCCTCAGCTCTCAATTGGGTCACAACTTCCCCGATCACGAAGCAACCAATTACATTCCGGACCGCAGCATGATGCAGGCCATTGCTTGCACACATGACCTTGGCCATCCGCCGTTTGGTCACGGTGGGGAAGTGGCACTGAATTACTGCATGCGGGAAAATGGTGGCTTCGAAGGAAATGGGCAGACTCTTCGCATTCTCTCAAGATTGGAGAAGTTCTCCGAAGCCAATGGAGCAGATCTTTCCCGCGAGGCATTGCTTGGCGTTTTGAAATACCCTGTGGCCTATGGCGTCGCTGTAAATCCAAAAATCGTTCCGAGAATGCTTGCGGACACTAGTGGCACCCCGCTGCTCGACCGTAAGTCCTCCAAGCCGCCCAAATGCTACATGGATAGCGAGGCGGATGTTGTCTCTTGGTTGCTTGAGCCGCTTTCTGAAAATGACCGAGCTCTCTTTCAGGCTATTGACCCAGAGCTGGGCAAGCACGCGAAGGCGCGGCATAAGTCATTCGCTTGCAGCATCATGGACCTCGCCGACGATATAAGTTTCGGCATCCATGACATGGAGGATGCACTGGCCTTGCGGTTAGTAGACGAAGACGGCTTTCGCCGACACGTAACTCCGAAGAATTGTGAAGGATTGCTCGACTATCTCAACTCGAACTATCCTGGCCAATATGGAAACGACGTCTATGAAGGCCTCAGAGGGCGACTTTTTGCTGGAGGCTCCGAGCGAAAGCACCAGATCAATCGAATCCTGAATTTTGTTATACCGAGCGTAGAGATTGCGAAGCTTGATGAATTTGAGGAACCGCGCCTTCGCTATCGCGCTCAGCTCCCTGAGCCAGTCACCCGCTTTGTCAAAGCAGTAAGGGACTTCATTCGTGAAGAGGTCATACTAAATCCGAGCGTCCAGCATCTAGAATTCAAGGGTCAGATGATGGTCATTTCGGTGTTTGAGGTTTTGAGGTCTGATCCAAAAAGTTTCCTGCCACCCGATATTTTCGCCAAATATGAGCGTAGCTCCGACCCACAGCGCGATATCTGCGACTATGTTGCGGGAATGACAGACACCTATCTATTGAAAACATATGAGCGCCTTTTTGCACAAAGGATTGGCTCCGTCTTCGATAAGCTCTAGCTGAAAGCCCGCCTTCGGGCCGTGGGGCGTCTTGTTCGGTTTTGCCTCTCAAGCGCCAAACGGAGCCCGTCGGCTGTCGGCCCCATGGGACTACCTCGCGCCTTTTTGGGCCGTCTAGGCACCTCGGGCGCGGCCTGTGAAGCGGACTTGCCCAACCATCAGGAAAGGCGAGAAAGGGTGGATTTCAATCCATCCTCTGGTGAGCGCTCTAGAGAAGAAATTCTCATCTTTCATGCAACCTTTCACGGGAATTCTCATTTAATGCGGGGCGGTGAGCGATGGATGGCAATGAAGCTGGAGCGGCGATTCTCGTCTTATGCTAAAATCGAGAAAAAGGACAAACGACAAGCCAAGACGGTACCCCTTCCATCGCCTGATGGAAGGGGTGTTTTTTTGCGTTCTGCTCCCCTTGAACAGATTTCCTTGACGCCCATATAACTAGCAAGCTAACGATTAGCTTGCTAACGAATTAGGGTTCGATCATGGCCTATAGGAAAGAAGACATCGGCACCGATCTGGGACGCGTCAGCCGCATGTGGCGGGCCTGCGTCGATGAACGGCTGGCCCCCCTGGGACTGTCGATGTCGCGCTGGCTGGCGGTTTGGTATCTGGCCAAGGCGGGCGGCGTGTTGCCGCAGCGGGAACTGGCGATCCGTCTTGGCATCGAAGGGCCGACCCTGGTGCGCACGCTCGATTGGCTGGAAGGCCAAAGCATGATTGAACGGCGTGACGATCCCGCCGACCGGCGCAACAAGATCGTCCATCTCTTGCCCACCGCCGATCAGTTGGTCGAGACCATCGCCCGCATCGGGTCTGAATTCCGCGAACAGGTGTTTCAAGGCTTTTCGCCCCATGAGCTTGAGGCGCTGCATCAGATGCTGGCGCGCATGGCCCACAATATGGGCGGTGAACTGCCCAGCGAACGGAGCGGCCAATGAACGCCCGGCTCGTGACCCGCCCCCATCCGGTCCTGCGGCTGGCGGTTCATTTAAGACGGTGGCGCAAACCGCTGCTGACCACCACCACGCTGGCGTTGGTCGGTCTGGGGGTCGGCTGGCAGGTGGAACGGCTGTCCCACATCACCGAGACCGACGCACGAGTGATGAGTGATCTGGTCACCGTATCCAGCCGCTCCGACGGCTGGGTTGCCAAGCGGTTGGTCACCGACGGCGATGGTGTCGCCAACGGTCAGGCCCTGGTGGAGATCGACCGGCGCGAAACCGAATTGCAGGTGCGCGAGTTGCAAGCCAAACTGGATGCCTTGGGGGTGGAACGCAACCGCACCGCCCTTCAGTTGCAAATCGCCGAAACCACCGCCCCCAATGCCGTCGCCGAGGCCAATGCCCGCCAGAGTGCCAGCGAGGCCAGCCTGCGCGCCGCCGCGTCGGAACTGGAGCGCAATCAAAAGGATTATCAGCGTGCCAACACCCTGGTGGGCAGCGACTTTCTGTCGCGCCAGACCTGGGATTTGCGCCACAGCCAATTGCGTCAGGCCGAGGAAAGCCAGCGCGCCGCCCAGGCCAAACTGACCGAAGCCCGATCCGAAGTCAGCGGCGCCAAGGCCAAGCTGGCGGAAATCGATCTGCTGCGTCAGGCCATCGCCGAACTGGACCACAACGCCCAGGAGATCCAGGCCCAGATCGACCAGCGCCGCATCGAAACCACCGACCGCACCATCCAAAGCCCGATTGCCGGGGTGGTTGACCGCAAGTTTGTCGAGCCGGGGGAATATGTCATTCCCGGCCAGCGGTTGCTGTTGATGCACGACCCCAAGGCGGTGTGGGTGGAAGCCAACGTCAAGGAAACCAAGATCGCCCGTCTGCGTCCCGGTCAAAGCGTTGCCATTGATGTGGACGCTTACCCCAACCGCCATTTCGTCGGCGTGGTCGAACGGGTCGGCAATGCCACTACCAGCGAATTCGCCCTGCTGCCCAGCCCCAACCCGTCGGGCAATTTCACCAAGATCACCCAACGCGTGCCCGTGCGCATCGCCGTCATTCAGCCGGACGACAACCCCTTGCGTCCCGGCATGATGGTCGAGGTGGATATTGACACCGCTCACCACTGACGACCTGATCGCCCGCCATGGCGGGGCCTACAAGTGGTACGCCACCGCCACCGTCATGGTCGGCTGCATCGCCACCGTCTTGTCGGCCACCATCGTCAATGTCGCCCTGCCCGACATCATGGGCGAATTCGGCATGGGCCAGGACAAGGCGCAATGGCTGTCCACCGCCTTTCTGGCGGCGATGACCGCATCCATGCTGGTCACCGCCTGGCTGTCGGCCAGCTTTGGCAGCCGCGCCACCTATATCGCCGCCTTGCTGGTTTTCATCCTGGGCTCGGTCATTGGCGGCATCAGCCCCAACGAGGATGTGCTGATCCTGGCCCGGCTGCTGCAAGGCGTGGCGGCGGGTGTGATCCAGCCTTTGACCATGGTCACGGTCTTTCAGTCTTTCCCACCGGAAAAGCGCGGGCTGGCCATGGGGATTTTCGGCATGGGGGTCATCCTGGCCCCGGCCCTGGGCCCGACCTTGGGGGGCATGCTGATCGACAATTATTCGTGGCGTTACGTCTTCTTCATGGGACCGCCTTTTTGTCTGGCGGGCATGCTGCTGGCCCCGGCCTTTCTGCCCAATGCGGTGGCCGCTGCCCGACGCGGCTTTGACCTGATCGGCTTTGTCTTGTTGTCGCTGTCCATCGCCGCCTTTCTGACCGGATTGTCCAACGGACAGCGGGACGGTTGGGATTCGGCCTTTATTCAAAGTGCGTTTGGTGTGGCGGCGGTGGGAAGCGTGCTGTTCGTCATCCAGGAAAAGCGCAGCCCGACCCCGATCCTGGCTTTGCGGGTTTATCTCAACCCCCGCTTCGCCGCGGCCTCGGTGGTGGCGTTCATCCTGGGGCTGGGGCTTTACGGTTCGACCTATCTGGTGCCGCTGTTCGTCCAGACCATTCAGGGCTATAGCCCGACGGAATCGGGATTGCTGCTGATGCCGGCCGGGGTGGTTTTGGGCGTCGTCTTTCCGCTGGCGGGGCGAATGAGCGACAAGATCGCCCCCGACCGGATGATCTGCGCCGGGCTGTTTCTGTTCGGCCTGTCCAGCACCCTGATGATGAACCTGGGCACATCAACCGATTTCTGGGATCTAGCGCTGTGGGTGGTGGTTGGCCGGATCGGCTTAGGCCTGATCCTGCCCTCGCTCAATGGCGGCGCGCTCAGGGTGCTCAGCCCCGACATGGTCGGCCAGGGTGCGGGCGCCATCAACTTTATCCGCCAACTGGGCGGGGCCGCTGGGGTCAGCCTGCTGTCGGTCTGGCTGGACCGCCAGACCAGCTTTTATGCCGCCGAGTTCAACGCCCTGCAAACCGGCACCCCCATCGCCAACGACACCTTGAACCTAATCGCCATGCTGCTGCGCCGGGGCGGCATTCCTGATACCGCCCCGATCTCGCTGCACACCGATCTGGCCTATGGCTTCTTTTCACGCATGATCAGCGCCCAGGCCAATGTCATGGGGTTTCGCGAAAGCTTTCTGCTGGTGGCGGGGCTGTTCTTTCTGGCCCTGCTGCCCGCCTGGTTCATGCGCAAACGCAAGGAAATGCTATGAAAACCTCTTTGCTGGCGGCCATCGATGGATCGCAACAGCGTCATCATGTGTTGCGCCACGCCATCGCTTGGGCGGGGCGGCTGAACGCCGGGTTGCATGTGGTCTCGGTGCTGGATCTGACCCACCATTGGGAAATGGGCCTGTTGGAAGCATCGCCCGACATGGTCGAAATTCTGGAACGGGAAACCACGCAAATTCTGGAAGAGGCAACCCAAAGCCTGCGTCAAAGCAAAATCGACGGTCGCACCTATGCCCTGACCGGCCTGGCCGCCGAACAGATCGTCGCGCACGCCCAGCGCATCGATGCCCAGATGATCATTATCGGACACCGCCAGTTGTCCTGGCTGGGCCGGATGGTCGCCCAATCGGTTGGGCTGGATTTGCTGGCGCACTCTCCCTGCGATGTGCTGATCGTGCCCGATCAACAAAGCGACAGCCGCGCCAACAGTTAAATTCGCTCCCGACACAAGGGACGGGCGGCCCCATCCCCCCACAAAGAATCCAAAGGATTTGCATTAATTTTTCACGGCATTATTATACTTTGGAGATATCCTGATGGGATAGGTCCAATGCCGTTTTCCTTCAGACATTTGCCTGTCGCCTTGGCCATGGGCTGCGGCTTTCTTTTCGCACCCTTGGCGACACAGGCGCGGGATTTGCGCTTTGTCACCATTGATGTCGCCCCCTGGGCCTGGGTCGAAACCGGCCAGACCGCCCCAACCGGCGTGTTCGTCGATGTGGTGCACGAATTGGAAAAGCGCACCGGGCGCAAGATCGTCATGTCCCTGCAACCCTTCGCCCGCATCCCCCACGAGTTGGAAGCCAGACGGGCCGATTGCACCATCCTGGTCTGGAACAATGACTGGGGGCGCTTCATGGATAAGGGGGAAGTGGTATCGACCCATATGTTCGGCGTCATTGCCCGCAAAGGCATCCCCTTAAAGCGCTTTGATGATCTGGCCGGGCTGAATGTGTCGGTGCTGCGCGGTCTGTCGCTGGGCCGCAAATTCGACAGCGACACCAGCTTTACCCGTCAGGTCGATACCGATTACGTGATGGGGCTGAACAAACTGGCCCACCACCGTTTGGATGCGGTGGCGGGTGCGGTGCCGACCATTCGCTATCTGGCGCGCCAGAACAATTTGACCGACATGCTGGGCGATCAGTTCACTTTGTCCGAAGTCATCTTGCCGCTGCAATGCGTGCGCGGTTCGGACGAAGTGACAGCTGCAATGACCGAGTTCAACCAGACCATCCGCGCCATGCGTGACGACGGCACCATCGACGCCATCAAGAAACACTACGATTATTACTGACCTCCAGCCGCCGCCGCCCGCTGGCGATCAGGATGAGCAATGCGATCCCCAGGCACGCCTTACCGTCTGTTTTCCCCATCGGGCCTTAGCGTCCGGCTTGTTTTGCAGGTCCTGATCTTAAGCGTCGTGCTGACCGTGGTGCTGACCGTGTTGCAGCTTTACGTCAATTACCGCACCGAAGTCGCAGCGATCGAACAACGCCTGGACGAGATCGAAAACGGCCCGTTGAATTCGGTCGCCAACAGCCTGTGGAACGTCGATATCACCAATCTGACCCTATTGGTCGAAGGCATTTACCGCCTGCCCGACATGCAGGCGGTGGAACTGCGCGAAACCTTAAAAGGCGTCGATCATCCGGTCTTCATCGTCATGGGCAAGCGGTCGGACCGCCATGTGGTGGCCCGCGACTTTATTTTGTCCCACACGCTCAACACCACGACCCAAGAAATCGGGCGGCTGCATATCGAAATCTCGCTGGCTTCGGTCCTGGAACGGCTGCGGGAACAGTCCGTGATCGTCGTGCTCAGCCATGGTCTGCGGGCCCTGCTGATCGCGGCAGCGGTTTTATACTTGGTGCACGCCCACATCACCCGCCATCTTGTCGCCATGGCCGAGGCCATCGGACGGTTCGACCTGCAAGGCGACAAACCCGGCATCACCCTGCCTCATAAACGCCGACGGACCAATCCCGACGAATTGGACGTTCTCACCGACGCCTTCAATACCCTCAGCCACGATTTGCGCCAAAGCTATGGTGATCTGGCAGCCAGCAACCATGACCTGGTCCTGGCCCGCCAACAGGCCGACGCCAACGCCCAGCGCCTGCGCGACGTGAACGAGGAATTGCAGCGTCTGGCCATGGTCACCGCCCATCATCTGCGCGAACCGTTGCGGCCCATCATGATCAGCGCCCAATGCATCCAGCGTCATCCCGCCGGGCAAACCGAAGACATTCAGCAATGGAGCGCCCAGATCACCAACAGCGTGGTGCATCTGCACGCGCTCTTGCGGGACTTTCACCGCTATGTCGGGGCCTTGGTGGAAAATCCCCGGCTTGAATCCGTCCATCTGGAAGGGATCGCCATTTCCGCCAATCAGCATCTGCAAACGCAAACCCCGCAGGAAGCTTTGGTGACCATCGGCCCCCTGCCCACGGTCACCGGCGACCGCAAGATGCTGCATGAAATTTTCCACCAATTGTTCAGCAACGCCCTGCAACACCGTCGCCGTAGCGATCCGGTGCATGTCCTGGTCAAGGCGGAACGGATTGATGATCATTGGCAGATCGTCGTCACCGACGACGGCCCCGGAATTCCCGTCGAAATGGCCGAACGGGTCTTCAAGGTGTTTGAAAACGTTCATGGCCGCGCCGTCGATCAGACCGGCCTGGGTCTGCCCATGTGCAAGGCCATGCTGCGCGCCCAAGGCGGCACGATCTGGGTAGCCCCCGCCCAAGGGGGAACCGAAATCCGCTTTACCGTGCCGGATGCCCCCTCTCCCGCCTGATCAGGAGGCGGGCGGCTTCACAGCCAATCCCTTATCACCCATGAAGGCGGTTTTTTCGTCGGCAAAGACGATGATCTGATCGGGGATCAGTTTCAGGCGGACCAGATTGCGCAACCGTTCGATATGGGCTTCCGACAAGGTAACCAGCGACGCCAGAACCAATCGGCCATTGCTGGCCACCACATCTTCGGCCAAATCCATGCCGGGCAGCAACGTGCCGACCGCCAGTTGCCGGGTCAGCAGCCGTTCCGACGGCTCGATGGCTTCCAGACACAGCCGAACCTTACGCAGCAAGGCCGGATCATAAAGCTGGATATTGCGTTCCAGCTCGTTGAAATCCGCCGCCGACGGCGAACGCCCGGAGCTGATCGAACTGAGATCGTTCAGAATTTTCAAAATCCGGGCATCGATGGGGATATCCCCGCCGCTCGGCCCCTGGGCCGGAAAGCCCGAACCGTCATAGCCCTTGTTCTGGAAAAAGACGATCTGCGCCACGCCTTGTAAACGGGGGATATTGGCAATGACATTGCGGGCCATTTCCGGGGCACGCTCGACCATCGCCTGTTCGGTTTCCGTCAGGGGCAGCTTGATATGCACCTTGCTCAGCACTTCCTGAGGAATCGACAACATACCCAGGGGCGACAAAATAGCCGCCAGATCAAGCTGCCAGCGATGCGGCATGTTGCCGTTGGTGTTCAGCTTGCGCACCCAACTGCGGATGCGGCTGGCCCGGCTATAGCCCTGGGGATAGGACATGACCAGCATGTCCATCATCACCTTGATGCTGCCCGACAGGGTTTTTTCCAGCAATTCCCGTTCGGCGGTGATCAGGCGGTATTGGCCCAGCGCCGCTTCCAGCCCCTCCTCCAACACCTCCGGGGGACAGGGCTTGGAGAGAAAACGGAAAATATGGCCGCTGTTGATAGCGTCGATGGCGGTTTGCATATCGGCATTGCCGGTCAGCATCATGCGCACGCTGTCGGGAGCCAGATCCTTGGCCTGACGCAGGGTTTCCACCCCGTTCATACCGCCCATGCGCATGTCGCACAGAATCACGCCGGGCTGGTCCTTGGTGGTGCGCAGGATGTCTAGCGCCTCTTCCCCGCCCTGGGCCGTGGTGACGGTGAAGCGGCCCCGCAACTGGCGGCGCATGGCCGACAGCAGATTGATGTCGTCATCAACGATCAGGATGGTTTCGCTCATATCGCACCTTCCCCAGGGATGTTGAGCAGGTCAGACGAGGGCACAGCCACCCCCAGGCGGTTCAAATACGCCTTATCCGCCCCATCGCCCCGCTGTGCGCAAGGCTTGGTCAACGGCAGGCATGGCCCATAGCTGCGGGCCAAATGCACATAGGTTAAAACACTGGGCTGAACCGCCGGACAGGATGACGGCTGCAACTGATACATCACCGCTTCGACCACCACGTCGGCGAAGCCCCACAGCCCCAGCAGATAAGCCCCCAGTTCGGCATGGCTGGCCCCATATTCCGCCCGTTCGCGGTCTTCCAGTTCGGTCTCGGCGCACGCTGCGGCCAGCGTGGCGTAAGCCTCGCCATACTGATCCAGCAACACAAGCGCGCCGATGGATGTCAGCATGCCCGCACATTGGACTTGCGACACCACCGCATCCTCCATCCCATAGCTGCGGGCCAGACGTTGGGCCAGCGTGCCGGTGGCCAATCCGTGACGACTCAGCGCCGGGATATAGGCCGCCAGTTCGGGACGGCCGGAATATTGGCGGAAGATACAGGCATGCAGCACCAGATTGCGCACCGTCTCCATCCCCAACAGCCGCACCGCCTGGAACACCGTGGTCACCCGCGCCGACAACGAGAAGTAGGACGAATTGGTGACCTTCAGCAGCTCGGCGGTCATCGCCACGTCTTTGGCGATGATATCGGCGATATCGCTGGTGGACACTTCGTCGCGGCCCATGGCCTCGGTCACGCGCAGGAACAGATCGGGTGGACTGGGCAGATTGCGCAGGCTGGCCGCCAGATTGCGCAAGCGGCTGTCGTTCAGGATACCGCGCAATTTTAACGACCGTTCCATCAGCGCCATGATGGAATCCGGGTCGCACGGCTTGGACAAATATTGGTGCGCCGGCCCGACCGAGCGGAACAGACTTTTTTCCTCGGCATAACCCGACAGGATCACCCGCATGGTGCCGGGGTGCTTCTTTTCCACTTCCGACAGTAAAGCGGCGCCATCCAAATCTGGCATGCGCATGTCCGACACCACCACGTCGAACGGCTGGCTTTCCAGCAATTCCAGCGCTTTGCGGGGATTGTCCACAAAGGTCATGTCCCAATCGCTACGCATCTTGCGCAACAGACGCTGCAAGCCCTGCAAAAGATTGACGTCGTCATCGACGAACAAGATCGTCTGCTTCATCGAAGTCACCCCTGTTCCAGCGGCTTGCCCGTGCCCGAGCCTTTCAACGGCAGCACGATGACAAACGTCGCCCCCACGGGAACCGTATCATCCAAATACAACCGACCGCCATGCTTGTTGACCACCACATCCTGGCAGATCGACAAACCCTGGCCCGTGCCGCGCCCAACTTCCTTGGTGGTAAAGAAGGGATCGAAGATTTTTTCGCGGATTTCCAACGGCACGCCCGGCCCGCTGTCGGCGACGCGGATTTCCACCTTGCCCTCCAGCAATCGGGTCGAGATGCGGATTTGCCCCATGGTGGTTTGCTTCTTTGATTCGATGGCATGGGCGGCATTGACGATCAGGTTCAAGAAGACCTGATTGATTTCGGCCGGGAAGCATTCCACCAAGGGCAGATCGGCGGCCAGATCGGTTTCGACGGCGGCAACATGCTTCCATTCGTTGCGCGATACCGTGATCGTGCTGTCGATGGCCCGGTTGATGTCGGTCGCCACTTTGGCGGTGGTGCCGGGGTGGGAAAATTCCTTCATCGAGCGCACGATATGAGCGACGTGACTGACCCCTTGCAGCGACTGGGAAATCGCCTGGGGCAGTTCTTCCATCAGATAATCCACATCCTTGGCCTCGAACAGGGCTTGGGCGGCCTCGCCCTGGCCGACCTGCTCCAGAAGTTTCCGGGCTTCCTTCAGGGTTTCCCCCAGACTGCCGATGGATTGATCGGTAAAGCGCAAATTGTCGCCGACATATTGGATCGGCGTGTTGATCTCGTGGGCGATGCCCGCCGCCAATTGGCCGACCGTGGCCAGACGCGACGACTGCACCGCCTCGCGCTGGGCGGTCTTCAGGGCTTCGATGCTGCGGAACGACACCACCGCGCCGCGCCGTTTGCCTTCTTCCACCAGCGCCGCGACCGCATAACCGACACAGAGACGGCGGTTGTCGTGGGTCAGGAACACCGCATCGTCGTCGATCAGGGTTGCGCCGGTTTCCACCACCCGCACCATCGGACCATCCAGAAAATCCACCGGCTTGCCGTTTTGCATCACCCGCATGGTTTCATCCAGATCGGTGCCCGGCAGATGCTGGTCGTCCGAGACCAAAAGGCGATGCGCCGAAGGATTGGCGAACAGGATATGGCCAAAGGTATCCACCAGGATCACGCCTTCGAACAGGTTCGAGGTGATGCCCAACAGACGGCCCTGGCTTTTGCGTAAGGCTTCCTCGGTCCGCGACCGCTGTTCGATTTCGGTCGACAATTTGCGGGTGCGTTCGGCGACCTGTTGTTCCAGGGCCTTTTGCTGGTCGGCGATGCCCGCTTCATAAAGCTTGCGCAGTGAGATATCGCGAAACACCAGAACGGCGCCTTCAAAACCATGCTCCTCGCGGATCGGGGCCAACATATATTCGGCAATGAACGATCCGCCGTCGGCACGTCCGAACATGCCTTCGCCGCTCTCCCCCACTTCGTCGAGGTCCGACAGCACCGGCAGAACGGCGCAAAAGTCATGACCGCACACCGCGTCGCGGAAATTCTGACCGATCAGCGATCCTTCCGGCATGCCCAGCGCCTGATAGGCGGCACGGTTGGCGAACATGATCACTTCATCGCGATTGATGCCGAAGATGCCGTCGCCCGCTGCCCCCAGGATCAGTTCGTAACGCTTTTTCAGCGCCTCGACCTCTTCCTCGCGCTTGCGCAGTTCGGTGACATCGGTGCGGGTCGCCACCACGCCACCATCGCGGGTGCGAAATTCCTTGCTGATGATCCAGCGCCCGCCGCTTAAGGGATGCAGGCGCGCCCGTCCGGTCGGGGTATCGTGTTCCTCCAGCAAATGCCCGATGAAGTCGCTCAGAGCCGGACCTTTATGGCAATAGATGCCGCGTTCCCCAGCCACCCGGGAAATATCGGAAAAGCTGTTGCCGGGGGTGATCACGTCCTCGGCCTCGGCGTACATGGCCCGGTATTGGGCGTTGCACACCACCAGACGATCCTGTTCGTCATAAAGGGCAAAGCCGTCACTGATGGTTTCAATGGCGTCCAGAAACTGCTGATGCGACCGCTGCATCTTGCGTTCCGCTTCGCTGGCGGCTTCGCTGAGCAGCAAACGTTGGCCTTCGCGGTGATCCGACAGCATCGACACCACGTACAAGGCCGTGGACAGTCCGACCAGCAGCGCCACCACCCAATAAATCTGCAAACGCCAGTTGGCGAAGGCATCCCACTACGGAACGCCGGTCAACACCACCATGTTGAAATGCTGGGACGTCCGATAGGCGACAATATTGCTGGTGCCGTCAAAGGGGGACGGAAACACACCCACCCCGTTGGGCTCATGGCGGATGACGCGGCGAAACAGCTCCCCATTGGCCACCGACTTGCCGATATGCAGATCCATTTCCGGGCTGCGCGCCAGGATCACCCCGTCGGAACGGATCAGGGTATTGAAGCTGAAGTCATAGGTCTGCATCGTCCCCATGGCCTGGGAAATGACATCGGGCCGCAGTTGGGCACGGATAATACCGATCAGGTCACCCTGGCGGTTAAAGATCGCCTTGGACACCGGCAACCCGCGCGAACTGTCCAGATGGCTGATCAGCGGCACGCCGATATGCAGATCGCGGTCGCGGGGATGGGCCTGATGATAACGGAAATATTCCCGCTCCGACGCATCGATGGAATAATTGATGCGCTCATCGGCCGTCAAAGCGGGCGACACCACCCAGCCGTTGGGGCGGATCACGGCGATATTATTGACTTCCGGATAGGCTGCCAGACGGCCTTGCAGCCATGTGACCAGCACCGGATCGGGCCATGTGTCGAGATCGACGCGTCGCGCCACATCAGTCAACAGATCATCGACCGCCCGCAGGCTGCGTCCGGTCTGATAATCCAGCGCCGATGCCGACGAGCTCAACATCGCCTTGATGTTTTTGTCTTCGGAATAGTAACTGGTGAAAGCGTACAACGCCGCGAAAAGCGTCATCACGACAATGACGGCTGAAGCTGTCCTTTTTGCACTGCGCTGCAGGCTGGCCATTGTGAAGCCCTCTCTTTTGCCCGCCCGGCCTCTCCCTGGACCGTTTGTTTGGCTTGATGGATTTCAGTGTAAAGGCCGCAAAGCCTTCCTCAAAGAGAGCGTCGGATAGACATTCACATCCTTTAGTCTCTCCCCTCTCTATCGAAAGGCGGAAAGCACCGTCTCCGTCGCGTGATTTTCCAGGGCATTGCCGTCACCGCCAGCCGCCGCCGGTCATGCAGAACATTTCGCGCAGTTCGTCCAGGTTCTGACGGATGACGATCGGCACCGCCTGGGCGAAGCTGTCGAGGATGATCACCGCATTGACCGCCACATCCTTGTCAAAGGCGGCGCGCATCCGCGCGGCCATACATTGATTGACGGCGCAAACCCGACGGCTGCTGGCTTGCAGTTCGTCCCAGACCGCTTCGTCGGTCGGGCAAGTGTGGTCGCGCAGATATGCGGACAGCAGATACATGGAAAACACCCGATAGAGCATTTCGTCGTCGCGGGCGAACGGCAGGTGAAAGCGTGCCATCGGACGAAAGTAAGCCAGATGCGGACATCCCGATGTCGCCCCCACCAGCCCCATCAGTGAAGCCATGCCCTGCTGCAAGGGGCGTTTGGCGACCATGGTACGGTTCTTGGTGATCACCTCGATCACCGCTTCGTCATAGGAATAGAAACTGTCGAACAGTTCCACCAGACCGGCCAGCGCGCCCGCAAACGGACAGACCGGGCTCTGTTCGGCCGTCAGGGGACAGATCGGGCATTTATGGTTGTCCAGCGCGCACCACGCCGGAGCAGGGTCACTTCGATGACTGATCAGGTCAAAGCTGACCGGATCAAAGTCCAGGGCGATGTCCTCGATCCCGCGATCGAGATGGAAACGATAGGTGATGCGTTCGAAAGCCGTCATGGAAAGCAGCCTTTCGATAAAAGGAACAATGCATCAGCCCCAGACCCAACCCAGAGTATTCGACACCATGATTTTAGGAACAAGGCCCCATGCGAAGAATTTTTCAATTTCTTCACCATTTCCGCTGCGATTTGTCCTAACATCAAAGCCTTGGGCGGGGGCCCTAAGAAATAGAACAAGGTGTCTTGAGGGATGTTGTCGCGCAGATCGGTCATCAAAGGACTGGCTTCGCTGGGTGCTGGCATGGGGGCTTTGTCGCTGGCGGGTTGCGCCGGGTCTGGTCCCAGCCGTTCGACCGCGCGCGCTTCTTTGGCGACCGCGCCGATGCAACCCTCGCCGCTTGATCCTTACGCCACCCAAACCTTGCCGCCCTATAACGGTCAGGGCCGCCCCAGGGCCACCAACGGCCGGGTCATCAATCCCGGCGATCACGGCCTGGACGCCATTATCGACATCCACCACGCCAACAAGGTCGATGACTTTGCCCTGGCCCGCTATTCGGGCGGCATCATGGGCATCCTGCACAAGGCCAGCGAAGGCAACGACTGGTTCGACCCGCAATATGCGGCGCGTCGGCCCCAGGCGGTGCAGGCGGGTCTGCTGTGGGGGGCCTATCATTTCGGCACCCGCCAGCATACCGGTCAGGAACAGGCCGAAGCCTTTCTGTACGCCGCCCAGCCCGCCCCCGATACGGTGATGGCGCTGGATCTGGAAATGAACGAGCGCAATCCCGCTAATTCCATGACCCTGCAACAGGCCGAGGATTTCGTTTCCACCATCCTCAGCCGGACCGGACGTCTGCCGCTGGTCTATACCCAGCCGACCTGGGCCGATGGCGAAACCATCCGGCGCACCGGGCGCAGCCTGGGCGGGGCGATCACCTCGACCTCGATCCTGGCGCGCTGCGATCTGTGGCTGGCCGATTACCGCATGGACCCGGAAATGCCGCGCGGCTGGGCCGGGCGCAGTTGGCGGCTGTGGCAATATGCGGGCGACAGCAGCACCGGCGGCAGCGGCCCCTTTGGTCCGTTCTCACGCAGTGTCGCGGGCGTGGCCCGTTGCGACCGCAACGTGTTTCGCGGCGGGGCGGAAACCCTGGCCCGCTATTGGACATCGGAGGCGGGACGTCTGGCCATGCGCTGACGCCCCATTCGTCCCCTCTTCTTACCAGACCGTTTTCAGCCAGCCGCGAAAGCCGGATTTGGCGGGCGGCGCCGTTCCGCCTGCCGCAGGCTGCACCGGTTGCGACGGCCCTTTGGCCCCGGCCAGCAAGCGGGCCTGTTCGGTATCGGCCACCCACTGCTCGACCGTGACGAAGCGACATCCCTTAGCCCGCAAACTGCCCAAAATCGCAGGCATGGCGGCGATGGTCCCATCCTGGATGTCGTGGAACAGAAACACCCCGTGTGCGCCCGAGCCGGGCGGCAGGATGTCTTGTTCCAACTGCGCCACCGTGTGATAGCGCCAATCCACACTGTCATGAGTCCACAGCACCACCTGCAAGCCGTCCTTGTGGGCGGTTTCCACCAGCGCCGTATCATAAGCCCCATAGGGCGGGCGGAAGAAATGCGGGGTCGCCCCCAGGCTTTTCAGGATGGCGACGGTATCGCTGATCTCGCGTTCGCGGGATGCCTCGTCCAGCTTGCGCATGTCGGGGTGGTCCCAGGAATGGTTTTCCACCTCGTGCCCTTCGGCGACCATGCGGCGGATCAGATCGGGATAGCGCCGCACATGCTCGCCCAGGGTAAAGAACGTCGCCTTGACCTGCTGGTTGGTCAAAACATCCAGCAGCGCCCCGGTATGCGGCCCTGGCCCGTCGTCGAAGGTAATGGCGCAATCGGGCGTATAAGCCTGTTCATGAACGATGGTTGAAAAATCCAGAACCGGCGGCGTATCGGCCTGTACCCGACTGGAAAGCTGTAGCAAAACCATCGCGGACAAAGCCGCCGCAACACCTGATTGCCGTATCGTCATCTTGCTTGCCGACTAACCTTTTGCATAGGAAACGGCACCTCGAACAGCGATTGCGCGGGCTTGGTGCCACCCGCATTATGAACCAGCCGCGGGCCGGGGGGAAATGCCTGGCGACACCATTTCATGAAAAGCGACCATCCATCGGGGGGTGGCCGTCGCTGTTTCACGCCGCAGACAGGCGGTCAGGGCGGAGTAATCTGGGTTGCGTAAAGAAACACCGTCATCAGGCATTGGCTGGACCGGGGAATTTCGGTCCCCAATCCAGGAATTGAACCTGGCCGCCGCTTCGACCCAAAAGACGCTGGACTCCGCCCGGCTGTGCGTGATCGCCACATCCCTGACCAGTCTGGCGTTTTTGCCGATGGATTTTCTGATGCTGGCGGGCCGCCAATTGTGGCTGTTCGTCGGCGACCGGTTGCTGATTGGTCTGGTCTTTGTCGCCTCCATGTTTTTGCTGACCAAGGTCCGCACCCACCGCGCCCTGCTGTTGGTGACCCACGCCCAGCAATATCTGTTTTTCACCCTGAACGCGCTGATCTTCAATCACCCGTCGCTGGAACGCCACGGCGGCGTGCTGATCCCCCTGATCGCCATCGCCCTGTTCATGTTCCTGCCCGGTCCGTTCTGGAGCGCAGCCGTTCTCTGCGCCTTTGCCCCGATCATCAGCCTGTTGTTCTGGGGGGTCCTGCGCCCCAACCCTGAACAGCCGCAGGATTTGCTGATGGTGCTGATGATCGCCATTGTCGCCTATTGCGCGGGCGGCATTGCCCGTACCCAGTTCAGCCGCATGCGGCGCGAGGAATTCCTGCTGATCGGGCGGGAACGCCAAACCAACCAGCGCCTGTTGGAAGCCAAGGAAGAAGCCGAAGCCGGGGCGCGGGCCAAATCGGACTTTCTGGCGGTGATGAGCCACGAAATCCGCACCCCCATGAACGGCATTCTGGGCATGGTGCGCCTGACCCTGGCCAGCCCCGACATCGCGCCCGCCGACCGCGAACGGCTGGAAACCGCTAACCAGTCGGCCCAGGTGCTGCAAACCATCCTGGACGACATCCTGAATATTTCGAAGCTGGAAGCCGGTCAGGTCGAGTTTGAATATGCCCCGTTCCATCTGCGCTCGGTGCTGGACGAAGTGGCGACCCTGATGGAACAGCGGGTGCGGGAAAAGGGGCTGCATCTGACCATCGACCTGCCCGATACGCTGCCCTCCTGGATCGCCAGCGACGGGGCCCGGCTGCGGCAGATTCTGTTCAATCTGATCGGCAATGCCGTCAAATTCACCGAACAGGGCGGCATCACCATCCGTGTCCGTCCCGCCGCCCTGGCCTTTGGCCGCATTGCCGTCGAATTCGCCGTCATTGATACCGGCATCGGCATCGACCCGACCCAACGTCGCCGCATTTTTCAGGCCTTTGCCCAGGCCGATGCCTCGATCAACCGGCGTTTTGGCGGCACCGGGCTGGGGTTGGTGGTCTGCAAACGGCTGGTGGAAGGTCTGGGCGGCATTATCGAAGTGGACAGCGTCCCCGGTCAGGGCAGTTGCTTTCGCTTCCGCATTCCGCTGATCCCGGCCTTGCCCCCCGCGCCACAAACCCATATGCCCGATGATCTGCCGCATCTGACGGCGCTGTCGATCCTGATGGCCGAAGATAACACCGTGAACCAAAAGGTGGCGCGCGGTTTCCTGGAACAGATGGGCCACAGTGTCGCGGTGGCCCAGGATGGGGCCGAAGCCATCGCCATGGCCCAAGCCGCGCCTTACGATCTGATTTTGATGGATATGCGCATGCCGGTCATCGACGGGTTGGAAGCGACGCGGCGCATCCGCGCCCTGCCCGATCCGGTGGGACGACTGCCGATCCTGGCCCTGACCGCCAACGCCACCCGCGAAGACCAGGACCGCTGCCGGGCAGCGGGTATGAACGGCCATATCGCCAAACCGATCGAACCGCGCAATCTGTTTGCCGCCATCGCCAAGGCCCTGCCCGACAAAATCAGCACTGCCCCGCGTCTGGCCCCCCCTCTGCAAGATCCGCCGTGCCTGGATATTCTGTTGGTGGGCGGACAGGACGTTTTGCGCGCCACGCTGGCCCGCCTGCATCACCGCGTTTTCCCGGTGCCTGCCGGACAGGCCGCGCTTGCCATGATCGGGGCGCGTCATTTCGATCTGGTGCTGATCGGCCACCCCACCGATATGAGCGGAACCGATTTTCTGGCCCGCACCAACGGTCTGGATCAGGCTTGCGTGGCGTTGCTGCCGCAAAATTTGGCGCAAGACGACGATCCGGCGGTGGACGGTTTTCTGGCCGCCACCGTCCCATCCCCACCGCCTCGGACAGACCCACAAGACGACCTGACCCTGGAACAGGTGTTCGATCCCCGGCAATTGCGTCATCTGCACGACCTGCTGGCGGAAAATCTGACCGAGCAGGCCGTACTGCTGGAACAGTCCGATCTGGACACCGACCATCTGGCCGACATCGCGCACCGCATCAAGGGCAGTGCCGGAAACATGCATTTCGACAGCTTGAGGGAAAAGGCCGC
>JASLCK010000008.1 GCA_030151865.1 Rhodospirillaceae bacterium
TGCATGTTGGTGGCGTCCGACGAAGCGACCCCTGGTTCGGTCATGCAAAAGGCCGAACGGATTGATCCGTCCAAGAGAGGCTTCAGCCAGCGGTCTTTTTGAGCGATCGAGCCATACTTGACCAGCACTTCCATGTTGCCGGTGTCGGGGGCGTTGCAGTTGAAGACCTCCGGGGCGATGTAGGATCGCCCGGTGATTTCAGCCAGCGGAGCATAATCGCGGTTGGACAGACCGGGGCCATACTCTTCCTCGGGCAGGAACAGGTTCCAAAGACCGGCGGCTTTGGCCTTGGCTTTCAGATCCTGCATCACCGGCGGGACAATCCAGGGAGTCGGCGCGTCTGACAATTGGCGGAAATAGACTGGTTCAGCAGGGATGACCTCGCGGTTCATGAAGTCCGTCAGTCGGGCGATGTAATCCTGGGCCTTCGCCGAATATGCAAAATCCATCCTGATCTTCCGCTTCCAAGCCATCGGCGATGCGCGCCGGGGTTGCCGTGTTGTCTCCACTTTATGGACGTGATTAAATGAATCAAATGATGTGTTCTCATGCTCAACTATAAATTCTATGCATATTAATCGGCTCGATCTGAATCTGTTCGTGGTGCTGGATGCCATATATTCCGAAGGCAGCATCACCCGTGCCGCCCGCAGTCTGAACCTGACACAACCGGCGCTCAGCCATGCCTTGGGGCGGTTGCGGGTGATCCTCAATGACCCCTTGTTCACCCGGCAGGGGCACCAGATGACCCCGACGCCCTTGGCCCGATCATTGATTGGACCGGTGCGCCATTCCCTGAAAACCCTGGCAGCCAGCGTGCAACAGGCGACGGCGTTTGATCCTGGGGCGGCCGAGCGGTTGTTCACCATCGGTTTGCGCGATGTTCTGGAAGCCAAGGTGCTGCCCGCCTTGATGGCGCAAGTCAAACAGGTGGCGCCAGGGGTCGATATCGCTTCGGTCCGGGCCGAGCGGCGGGATTTAGAGTCGGAATTGGCGGCAGGCACCCTGGATTTGGCCGTGGATGTGTTGCTGAACCTGCCCAAAACCATCCGCCGCCAACAATTGCTGCGAGACAATCAGGTGGTGGTGGTGCGGCGCGGCCACCCTCTGGTGGGCTGTGATCTTGACCTTGAGACCTATCTGCGGCTCGATCATGTGCTGGTGTCGTCGCGGCAAAAGGGTTTGGGTCTGGAAGATATGGCCTTGGCCCGCATCAACCGGCACCGGCATGTTGCCTTGCGCTGCCAGCAATATTTTGCCGCCTGTCGGGTGGTCAGCGACAGTGATCTGATCCTGACAATGCCCGGCAATTATGCCGACACTGCCAATCAGGGCTTGCCCAATCGGATCTTCCCGCTGCCCGTGCCGATGCCATCTCTCGACATCTACCTTTATTGGCACGAAAACGTGGATGCTGACCCGGCCAACATCTGGATTCGCGGCCTTCTCGAAGAGATATTGCGTGCCATGGTTTGACCGAGTGGCTGATAAAAATCACCGGGAACAGCACTTTTATGAAACATGAAACATATCCCGATTATTTTCGAACCATCGGCTTAATACGTTAGGTTTTATTTATTTATTCAGACTATTTATCTTTCGATCCGCGGTGTAACATAAATGGATATGTGATTTTATGGCGTGTTCCCGTGGGTAGGCTTTTCTTCTCCTTATTGTTGGCGTTACTGGGGTGGGGGTGTGCATCCGCAGGTCCGGTATGGGCTGAAAAACCCCTGCGATCGGTAACGATTCAACTGAAATGGCAGCACCAGGCTCAGTTCGCCGGATATTATGCGGCGGTCCAGCAGGGCTATTTCAGTCAGGCCGGTCTTGATGTCACCCTGAAGCCGACCCTGCCCGCCGAAGATCCGGTGGCGGCGGTGATCAATGGCAAGGCCGATTTTGGCATCGGCAGCGCTGAATTGATTCTCGAGCGGGCCAAAGGATCGCCCGTAGTGGCGGTGGCGGCAATTTTTCAGCATTCGCCCTTTATCCTGCTGGCGCGGCCAGATATCCGTAATATTCATGATCTGGCTGGACGCCGGGTCATGTTGGAACCCAATTCGGCCGAGTTGGTCGCCTATCTGGCGTCGCAACATGTGCCGTTGGAAAGCCTGAAAATTCAACCGCACAACGGTGATCCGCTGTCCTTGCGCGATGGCCGGATTGACGCCATGACCGCGTATGTCACGTCGGAACCTTATATGTTGGACAAGGTTGGGGCCTCTTATCGGATTTTTGATCCTAAGGCGGCGGGGATCGATTTTTATGGCGATACCTTGTTTACCAGCGAAAGTCTGGCCCGATCCGATCCGACCCTGGTGCGCCGGGTACGCGACTGCGTGATCAAGGGCTGGCGCTATGCCTTGGATCATCCTGACGACATGGCCGATCTGATCCATCGGGACTATGCGCCGGACTTATCGCAGGAAGCCTTGCTGTATGAAGCGGGGGAAATCCGCAAGCTGGCCATCCCGGAAGTGGTCGATATCGGCTATATGAGCCCGGAACGCTGGCGCTATATCCTGGATAGCTTTCAAAAAATTGGTTTAGCGCGGGGGACGGTCGATCTCGAAGATTTTCTATTCGATTATCACAAGCCGGTCGATTTGCAGCTGGTTTATGGCGGTCTGGGTTTGGCGACGGCCCTGACCTTGATCTCGGTAGCGGTAGCCGCCCGCATGCGCCGTCTGAATGCCCGGTTGGTCGAAGAAATTGATCGCCGTTCCATGCTGGAAGATGAATTGCGCCGTCAGGCGGGAACCGATTTCCTGACCGGTCTGGCCAACCGTCGTCGCTTTCTTGACCTGGGTGGTCAGGAAGTTCTCAGGGCCCGGCGTTTTCAGACCGCATTGTCGGTCATGATGATCGATATCGATCTGTTCAAACAGGTCAACGACACCTATGGCCATCCCGCCGGGGATCAGGTGATCCGCCGTATCGGCGAGATTTGCCGGGCGCAATTGCGCGACGTCGATCTGTTGGCCCGTTTCGGCGGTGAAGAATATGCGGTGTTGCTGCCCCATACCGCCCTGGCGCAGGCCCGCGATGTGGCCGAGCGCATTCGCGCCGCCGTCGGTGCCGAACCCCTGACCATCGGTTCGCCCGATGATCCCACCTTGGCCTTGGCCGTATCGTGCAGTATTGGCGTCGCCTGTTGTGACCATCATCAAGGTGCGGCTGGGGATGAACAGTTGGATGCCATCCTGCAACGGGCCGACAGCGCGCTTTACCGCGCCAAGAACAACGGGCGCAATTGCGTGCGGCTTTAGAGACTTTCGCATTTAAGCTGAATCAAGAACGCGAAAGGCTCTTAAGCCAGAGCGGCGCTTGAGCCCTGAAAAAGCGGAGCTTTTTCGTTCATGCACAAACTTAGAGGGCTTCAGCTTAAAGCTGAAGCCCTCTAGAGGGGGTTTCCTGATCGGAGCCAGCCGGTTTTCTGCTAGGATTGAGCGTCGTTTTCTGTCAGGTGACCCATGCCCAACGATGTGCCCTCTGCAAACGTTTGTCCCGAGTGCGGTGCTGCCCCGCTGGAAATCCAGTTGGAGCGCCGTCCCGGTGTGGAACCGTCAGGACTGTCCGAAAGTGCCTGGAGCGCGGGAGCGGCTTCAATCCCTGATGGGGGGATGATCGTTGAGGGAATCGGTGCGGTGATCGATGGCCTTTCCGCCGTCGCGGGTTTGTTCGATGACACACCCAACCCGGAAGACGAGCCCAAGGTGCTCTATTGCCGGGCCTGCGGTTATTGGCGTCCGCTGGATCCAACTCAGTAAAGGGGCGTCACCAGACCAGCACCTTGCGCTTCTTTTGCAGTTCGTCCATGGATTGGCGTTTGTCCTGCAACTTGGTCAGCATGACCCATTCATCAACCTTCATGAAGCGCGGCGCCAGGAACTGGTAGATCTGCGCCAACTGCTTGACGATGTGATAGGACATGGCGACTTCCACCTTGCGCCATTCCTGCAAAATATCGTCCCAGGCCATCAGGCGGACATGCAGATCGTCGCGCCGGTCACGGATGAACAGCACCTGATTTTCCAGATTTTTCAACACTGCGATGATTTCGCCGGTTTGGGCGTCCAATTCCAGAAAGCGGCGGGAAAAATCGGCGATGGCCAGTTCGAACAGTTTGACAATCTGATCGATGCTTTGCGCCACCGACCGTTCGCGGGCATAGACTTGGCGCAGTCCGACGACCTTTTTCTGTACATCCTGAACGTGATGGAATTTGTCGCGCAGCGCTTCGATATAGGCCAGTTCGGTCGAGACTTTCTCGATGTACTGCACCATTTGTTCACGGTTCTGCCGACCAATCCCCAGCCGTTCCGCCGCCTCGCCAAAGGCGGCCTGGATGCGTTTCTTGATGGTGGGGTCTTCGGCCAGCTGAATTAATTGCTCGGGGTCGGAAATGACCTCTTCCACCCCGGTCAGCCAATTGACCAACTGCATGCTGACCCGCTGGTGGGCGATCAGCTTATGGCGGGGTGACAGTTCCCAGGTCGCTTCGCCGGTGATGATTTCCTTGGGCAGGGGATCGCCCAGACGCAGGGCAGAGACATATTTCAGCCCCTGCGACAGCAGGTCCAGCATCTGACAATCGGCTTCGCCTAGATTGAATTCGTTCTTCAGCCCGCGAAACGGCAGCAGCACTTCATTCTCGGCAATGTTGACGCACATCACCGGTTCCCCGGTATTGGGGCGAACCTGAAAAAAGCTGCCTTCCACCTTGGTGAAGAAGGGATGCTCAAAAGCCAGGAATCTCGGCAAAGCCTCGGGCGAAATGTCGCTTTGATGACCTGCCGACGAATGTGTCGTCCCCATATGCGTACCCCCCGGTACGGTCTGCCCAATGACATGTCAATGCGTTGACGCACGCCTTCGTTGAAGGTCGCGTCATTATTTCCCTGAAGAGTATTTGTTGGTTTGGCACATTGTCAGTGCCAATTTGTCCGTTCGAAGCATGCGAGATGGTATCGAACGCCCCAATTTTTATTGGGTGTAAATATAGTCACGGATCAGACGAATTCGCTACCGAATTTTCCTGATCCGTTATTGGGTGCCCTGTTCTCTCTATTGCAGCGCAAAAGATGGAACTGGTTCAGTCTTGATGGATGTCAAGAACTTGAGCGGCGGTCCGATCGGCTCCAGACGGCAGTGGGGCTTTGGGATTGGCAATCCAGGCCAGCACGTCATCCCACACCAGACGGGCCTGAAGATCGCGCAGCAACATATGATAGCCATTGGCATACAGCGCCTTGACCTGGGGCGCGGAGGGGTCGGGCAGGGCGTGCATGGCGCGATAAGTCGGTTCGGCTGGCACCACTTGGTCGTTCTTGCCGTACAGCATCAAGACCGGGCCGTGCAGGTCGGCGGCCTTTTCGGCAGCTTCGTCCATCAGATCGCACAGGCCGTGTACGGCGTCGACTCGGGTTTCCTTCAGCACCAGCGGATCGCGGCTCAAGGCCCGCAACATGTCCAGATTGTCCGACGGCATGATGTTCAGACCCTGACCGGTCAGGGTCATCCAGGGCATGGTATAGCTGGCCAGGAACAGGGCGCTGCGCTGAAAGATATTCATGTCGGCGCGGCCCCAGACGGCGGGGGCCGACAAGATGATCCCATCCACCGGCGGGGCGGCTGGGCGGGTCATGGCGGCGATGGTCACCGCGCCGCCCATACTTTCGCCCAGCAGGTAAAGCGGAGTCTGGGGATAGCGTTGGCGCAACAGCCGGGTTGCGGTGGACAGATCATCGGCCATGGCGTCAGTGCCCGCCCAATACCCGGCATCGGGAGCATGGCCAAAGCCGCGCTGGTCATAGGCGAACACCGCCACGCCCCGTTCCGACCAATATTTGCCGGGTTCGTCAAAGGCGTTGCTGTAATCGTTCATGCCGTGCAGCGCCAGGATCACTGCGCGGGGCGCACTGGGGCGATGGGGATCGGTCTGATCGTGGGGTAGCCAGGCCCGCAAGGGCAAGCTCAGACCGTCCGAGGTCTGGATAGCGTCAGTTTCCAGGCGGGTCTGAAACATCTGGGGTCCGGGAGTTTTGATGACAGGGGCACATGCGGCTGTCAGGCCGACCTGAAGAAAGGCGATCAGGCGGCGCAGCCACTTCATTTTGCCGCCAACTCTTCCGTCCGGTGACTGGTCAACTGCAAAAAGATGTCTTCCAGATCGGATTCTTCGGTGGATAAGTCAACCACTGATAAGCTGGAACGGGTCAGTGCGTCGAGAATGGCTGATACCCGGATTCTGCTGGGCTGATAGCGCAAGGCCAAATGACGGGGGCCGCGCAGTTCGGGCGCGAACTCGGCCAGGGCTGCGGGAACGGCGTCAAGGTCGCGATCGACCGTGACCACGATGGTCTTGCCGTCGATGCGCCCCAACAGGCTTTGCTTATCCTGATCGGCCACCACTCGGCCACGGTCGATGATGGCGATGCGGTCGCACAGTTCCTGCGCTTCTTCCAGGTAATGGGTGGTCAGCAGGATGGTGACGCCCTGGGCGTTCAGCGATTTGACGTAAGACCAAAGCTGTTGGCGCAGTTCGATATCCACCCCGGCGGTGGGTTCGTCCAGCACCAGGATCGGCGGGGTATGCACCATGGCCTTGGCCACCAGCAGGCGGCGGCGCATGCCGCCCGACAGGGTGCGGGCATAGGCGTGGGCCTTGTCGGCCAATCCGACCGCTTCCAGAATTTCATCGGTGCGGCGCTGGGATGCGGGCACGCCGTAAAGACCGGCCTGAACTTCCAGCAGTTCGCGGGGGGTGAAAAACGGGTCCAGGTTCAGTTCCTGAGGAACGATGCCGATGGCGGTGCGGGCGTCGCGTTCCTCGGTTGAAACGTCGTGCCCCCAGACCAGGGCGTTGCCCGACGATTTGACCACCAGACCGGCCAAAATGTTGATCAGGGTCGATTTGCCGGCGCCGTTTGGTCCCAGCAAGCCGAAGAACGATCCCCGCGGGACTTTCAGCGAGACATGGTCCAGCGCCAGCTTGGCGGGCTGGCGGCCACGCGGCGCATAGATTTTGGTCAGATCGCGCGTCTCGACGGCGAAGGCGGGAGCGGAAGATTGCGATGGCCCGGTCATGATCCGTTGAGAAGAGAATTGATTGGTTGGCTGCAATGGGTATCATCCGGCGGACCGACCGCGCAATGAGGATCAGCATGACCAAGGAAGTCGTTACGGCCACCAGCACGACCGTCTCCTGTGAGGGAACGGGCCCCGCCCTCGGCCACCCCAAGGTTTATTTGACCTTCAAGCCCGGCGAAACCGAGCTGGTGTGTCCCTATTGCAGCCGCACTTTTGTGCTGGCTGAAGGTGCCAAGGCCTCGCACGGCCATTGATTTCGCCCCGCTTCGCCGTCAGGCCGGGCCTGAGTGCCCGCCTGCGGCGCAAAGCGGGCTTTTAGCGTTTTTAGAATCTTGTCCGGGCGGGCCAACGGTGGTTGCCGCCCCTTACCCATTTGAGGACCGCCATGACGGAAGCGCCGATGCGGCATGTCACCTTGGTGGACGGCTCGGGATTCATTTTCCGCGCCTTCCACGGTCTGCCGATGATGACCCGCCCCGACGGCACCCCCGTCAATGCGGTCTATGGCTTTACCAGCATGCTGATGAAGCTGTTGCAGGAATCCGGGTCGGACTATCTGGCGGTGATCTTCGATGCCGGGCGCGAAACTTTCCGCTCGGAAATTTATCCGGACTACAAAGCCCATCGTCCGCCGCCGCCGGAAGAACTGATCCCCCAGTTCGAATTGATCCGCGACGCGGTGCGCGCTTTCAACCTGCCGTGCGTCGAATTGCCGGGATATGAAGCCGACGATCTGATCGCCACTTACGCCCGTCTGGCGACGGAACGCGGGGCGGGGGTGACCATCGTGTCGTCGGACAAGGATCTGATGCAGTTGATCGGTCCCGGCGTCACTATGCTGGATCCGCTGAAGAATCGCATCATCGGCCCCGACGAAGTGCGCGAGAAATTCGGCGTCGATCCGAACCGGGTGGTGGATGTCCAGGCCCTGGCCGGTGACGCTACCGACAATGTGCCGGGCGTGCCGGGCATCGGCGTTAAGACGGCTGCCCAGTTGATCGAGGAATATGGCGATCTGGAAGGTCTGCTGGCCCGCGCGGGCGAGATCAAACAGCCCAAGCGCCGCGAAAATCTGATCAATAACGCCGAACTGGCCCGCATTTCCCGCCGTCTGGTGGAACTGTGCCAAGATGCCCCGGTGCCCGAACCGTTGGACAATTTCGCCCTGCGGCAGCCTGATCCGGCCACGGTTTTGGCTTTTATCGATCAGCAGGGTTTCCGCTCGATCCGCTCGTGCGTGGTGGCGCATTTGGGTGGTGCGGCGGCCTCGGTCCCGGTCAGCGCCCCCATCCGGGCGGCTGCGGCCAAGCCGGTGCAGGGGGATTTGCTGGCGGGCGCGTCTGCTCCGGCGGTTCCGCCCGGCGAGGGGGAGCGCATGGCTGTGCCCCCCAGTGACGCCCCGGCGGTGGACAAGACGGAATATGA
>JASLCK010000045.1 GCA_030151865.1 Rhodospirillaceae bacterium
GCTTCGGCCTGGGATTCCTTGAAATTGGACAGAAAGAACACGCTGGTTTCGTGCAGGAATTCCTGCACGTCGTGATCCAAAAGACCGGTGACCAGACGCACCGCCAGTTCGGCGGCGATGGCGGTCGGCACCAGACTGACCAGTAGCGAGGCGACGATCAGCTTGGCATGCAGGGTCGCCAGCCAGCGGCGGATATGGATAAAGCGCTGCTTCATTCATCGCCCCCCAGGACGACAACGCCCAGCATGATCACCCCGGCGCCGGTCCAGCGGGTCAGGTCCACATGCTCGCCCAGCAGCAGGGCCGACGCCCCCAGCACGGTGACATAGCCCAAGGCGCTTAACGGAAAGGCGCGGCTGAGGTCGTTCTGACGCAGGATCAGAAGCCAGGTCAGAAATGCCCCGGCATAGCAGGCGATGGCCCCCAGAACCCAGGGCGAGGTGACGCAGCGGATCAGCCAGTCCAGCCCGAACGGCACATCGCCCAGCCCGTCGGCCCCCAGCTTGAATGCCAACTGGCTGCCGGTGTCGAACACCAGCAAGGCCAGCCACAGGATCGCGGCTTCCCAGGAGATCAGGGCCTTCATGCCGGTTTCCCCTTGCAGGGGGTGGGGATGCGTTCCGGCGCGCAAGGGGCGGCGTCCTTGTCGTGCAGATCGACCCGCACCAACTGGCCGACCAGCCACAACAGCCGGTTGGCCAGCGGGTTGCGGTGACGAAACAGCAGCCAGTTGGCTTCCAACCGGCAGCCCAGGCGCTTTTTCACCGCATATTCGGCCTGCCCGCTGTGGTAAAGGCCGATGCCGCGATCCAGGCAGAACTGGACGTTCTCGAACCAGCTCAGGAAGTAAAGGTTATGGGCGCGGGCCAAAACGTCGCGCAGACCGATGAACTTGTCGATCAGCCGATCCTTGCCGATCAGCACCAGATTGAACCCGGCCAACTGATCTCCCACCCAATAGAGCACGCAGGCCGCATGATCTCCCAGATTGTCCAGCACGCCCCGGAAATAGGCCGGGGTCAGTTCTTCGAACTGCAAATCGGACAGTGACAGGGTGTGGTGATAAATCTCCATCACCTGGGGCAACACATCGTCGATGTTGGTGCGCCATTCAACCCGCACCTTGCCGCGTGCCTTCAGCTTGCGGCGCATATCCTTGCGGGTGGCATGGCTTAAGCTCGCCAGATAGCCGTCCAGATCGGCATAGGGCAAAGCCAACAGGGCGGTGGGCAGGCTGGGAATACGCTGCCAGCCGTGATCCATGCAGGCCTGCCAGTCGCGCAACTGGTGCTGCGGCGCGTCCTTGACCGACAGAAAGCCGATCTTGTGGCGGGCGGCATAGTCCTGAAAAGCCTGCACCAACTGTTCCAGCATATCCGGGCGTTGCCCCGCCGGAACGATGGGGGCAACGCCCAGATGACAGACTTCTCCCACCGGCGAGCCCAGGCAGGCCATGGGCAGGCGAAACAGGCGGGGAAACAGCTTGCTCACGGCGTCAGTGACGCGCTTGCACGGCCCGGTCACGGTGGTATCCAGACGGTAATCGGTCAGAAACGCCGGAACCGCCGCCAGCAATCGCCCCTGATCATCGCGCAGATAGGGATAGCATAAGGTGAAATCCGCCAGACCGGCCTGCTCGGCGGCCAGATAATAGCCGTGCGCTTCCAGCTCGCCCGCAAAGCAGGCGTCCCATTCCTGGGGCTGGAATTCCGTGATGCTGGCGGCGACGGCGGCTTTCACCGAAGGGCTCCTTAGTCCGAGGCTTTGCGGGACAGATCGTCGGGACTGCACAGCGGGCGGAAATACTCGACGATCTCGCGCACCACCTCGTTGCGCTGCTTATCGACGGTGATCATGTGGTAGCTCTCGTCCAGCAGGACCTTCTTCTTCGGTCCGCCCAGATGGGCTTCCAGATAATCGGCATTCTTGCGGCTGGCCACGTCGTCGTTGCTGGCATGCAGAATGATCCCAGGGGTTTCGATGCGCGGCATCTCGCGCTTGACCAGATCGACCAGCGACAAAAGCTGACGCAGGCTGTTGCCGGTCATGCCCAGATTGCCCGCTTCCACCGAATTGCCGCTTTGCATGTTGGCGACCACGCGCTGGCGCAGACGGTCGTCCTTGATGCCGTAGGGATAGTTTTCGACGAAGCGGTAATGCAGACCCAAGGGCGTATGCAAGAACAGCGGCAGCAGGAAGGACAGGCGGGGAATAGCCCAGCCGTCATATTTCAAGGTGGTCGACATCAGCGCCATGCCGCGGATGGCGCCGGGGTTCTGCGCCGCCAGATGCATCGACAGCAGCGATCCCATGGACAACCCGGCGGCAAAGATCACCTCGTGCTTTTCGGCCAGCTTGTCGTAAGCGGCCTGAACGCTGGCGTACCAATCGGGCCAGGTGGTGTGCAAAAGGTCTTCTTCCGACCCGCAATGACCGGCCAACTGCATGCCATAAACGGTAAACCCGGCCTGGGCCAGACCCTTGCCGATAAAGCGCATTTCGGTCGGGGTGCCGGTCAGGCCATGGATCAGGAGAACCGCCGCCTTGCCCCCTTCGTAATAGAACGAGGCATCCGGGATTTCCACCGCGTCCCCGTTCTTGATCTGGCCGGGGCCGGACCAGGGCTGGGCCCCCAGATAGCGCAGCTTGAAGCGCTGCCAGGCGGTGCTTTGGTCAAACAGGCTTTTATCGTTCTTGCGCATGGTGTCCTTAACGCTCTTAAAAGTCCGCGCCGACGCCGACGATGACGACGCCCACGGTGATCAGGGCCGCACCCGCCCAACGGCGGGGACCGACCTGCTCGCCCAACAGAAAGCGGCTGGCAAGCAGAATGCCGCAGTAATTCAGGCTGGCCAGGGGAAAGGCCAGACTGAGCGGGGCACGCTCCAGGATGGCCAGCCAGGTGAAAATCTCGATGATATAGATGGCGACCCCGCCCAACAGCCAGGGGTCTTTCAGCGACGCCAGCCAGAAGCGCAGGGTCGATGCCTCTTCATCCTTGGCGTGCTGGTCGGTGACGCCGCGCTTGAAGCACAATTGCCCGCCCACATCGCAGGCGATGGAAACGCAGAACAGCAGCGCCAGCGTCAGCCAATCTGAAAGTCCGTGCATGTCAGACCGTCGCTTTCAGGGCTGCCAGGATCGCCTGATTGGCGGCGGCGTTGCGGGCAAGGTCGGGGCTGTGATGCGGTTGGGCGGGCTGGTCCAGCCGGGCCGACAGGCTCTTCAGCCAGTTGGCGCCAAAGCGGGGCGGCGAAAACTCGCCGCAGATATCGGCCCCCACCAGGGTGCGCCGGGCGCGGATGCGCCGGATCGCCTCGCACAGCCAGGACAGTGGCATGCCGCCTTGGTCCCAGTTGGTCACGGCATCTTCGGGGCGCAGCACGTCCTTGTCGATGGTCAGCCACACCGCTTGGGTGGGCAGGCGGTCCAGAATATCGTCTAGGGCGGCAAAGTCCGGCTCGTCGGCCAGATTGCGCCAGACCAGAAAATCGCCGTCGCGGGTCCGGCCCGGTCCCGACGCGGCGCTGCCCCAAACGCGGGACGGCGGATGGCGCCAGGGCCACATTTCCAACCGGCCCGACGCCAGCGCCGCCAGATTGCCGCCCTTCCATTGCGGGCGGTCCAGATCGTTGGCGCACGGCCCCAGGGTGACGATGCGGGCCAGTTGCGGCAGATCCAGGGCGCGGTTGACCCACGACCCGCAATGCCAGGCAGGCGGCAGGCGCACCCAGTCGGGATGATTGTCGAAATGCAACAGGCTGATGGGCTGGTCGTGGCGGGCCAGATAAGCCGCCAGCATCGCCCCGGTCAGATGATGATAATCGCCCGACCCGGTAAAGGTGACGATTGGGTCTGCATCGCGGGACCCATCCGCCGGATCGGCGGGCGGATTGGTAGGCGGGGCGGGCAGATCGGCCGGCAGGCGGGTCAGGTCCGCCATCTGGCGGGCCTTGCCCCACAGCCGCAAGGCGGGGCCTTGACGGCGCAGATCGATCACCTGCGCCGCCCCGGCTTGAACGGCCTCGCGGAAGGGCTGTTGCCCGACCACGCTGCCGTCCAGGTCGAGAAGACGCAGGCGCATCGCTTAAGCGTTACTTGCGGGTAACGCGGGTGAAGAGCTGATCGAGCAGACGGATCGCCAGATCGATCTCTTCCTTGGTGATGTGCAGCGACGGGGCGAGCGTGATGACGTTCTTCCAGTAGCCGCCAATATCCAACACCAGACCGACCTTCTTGCCGTTGCCGGCGTCCAGGTCGCCCTTCATCGCTTCGTCAACGATGCGGTCGGTCATGGCCTTGTCGGGGGTGAAGCGGTCTTCGCCGGTGATTTCGATGCGCAGAGCCATGCCCATGCCATCGACGTCGCCGATGATCTTGTGCTTCTTGTAAAGCCCCTTGATGCCTTCCAGGAAGTAAGCGCCCTTTTCGGCGGTCATCTTCTCGTAATCGCCTTCTTCCATCATCTTGATGGTTTCCAGCGCCACGGCGGTGCCCAGCGGGTTGGACGAGAAGGTCGAGTGGGTCGAGCCCGGCGGGAACAGTTCGGGGGTGATCAGTTCTTCACGCGCCCACAGACCGGCGATCGGGTTCAGACCATTGGTGACGGCCTTGCCGAAGACGATGATGTCGGGCTTGACGTTGAAGTTTTCCAGCGACCAGAACTTGCCGGCGCGATAGAAACCCATCTGGATTTCGTCATCGACCAGCAGGATCTTGCGGGCTTCCAGAACCTGCTTCAGCTTTTCGAAATAGCCGGGCGGGGGAACCACGTAACCGCCGGTGCCCTGGATCGATTCCACATAGAAGGCGGCATATTCGGCGGCGCCGACCTTGGAATCCCAGACGCCGTAATATTCGGTGTCGAACAGACGAGCGAACTGGTCAACGCAGTAAAGGCCGCAATCTTCGCGCTTCTTGCCATAGGGGCAGCGATAGCAGTAGGGGAACGGCACGAACTGGGCGCGGTCGCCGAAATGGCCGTAGCGGCGGCGATAGCGGTAGGACGAGGTGATGGCCGAAGCCCCCAGGGTACGGCCGTGATAGCCGCCTTCGAAGGCGAACATCAGGCTCTTGCCGCCGGTGGCGTTGCGCACGACCTTCAGCGAATCTTCGATGGCCTGGGCACCGCCGACGTTGAAGTGCACGCGGCCCTTCGTGCCCCACTTGGACTGAACGTTCTTGGCGATCTTGGTGGCCAGCTCGACCTTTTCCTTGTGCAGATACTGGCAGGCCAGCTGCGGCAGGGTGTCGATCTGCTTCTTCAGCGCGTCGTTCAGGCGCTGGTTGGCGTAGCCGAAATTGACGGCCGAATACCACATCTGCAAATCCAGGAAGGGCACGCCCTGATCGTCATACAGGTACGAGCCTTCACAGGTGCTGAAGACCTTGGGCGGATCGATGTAGTGAACGGTGTCGCCGAACGAGCAATATTCGGCTTCATCGCGCAACAGATCGCTATTACTCATTTACGCTGTTCTCCAGACGGGCGCGGGAAGCGGAAAGAGCGCCCAGGGTGAAAGGTTCTTCCAGCAGATTGCCCATCAGGTGCTTGACCTGGGCAAAGTCGCGGTAGGCCAGATAGGGCAGGCCGCGGTCCTGGCAGAAAGTCAGAAGCTTGTCTTTGGCGAACACCAGATCCACCGACGAGGCGGCGCACTGGTCCGACGTGCCGTCGCCGATCAGCAGGCGCAGGTCGCGCGCGCCCAGGGCGTTTTCGGCGATCTTGCATTTGCAGGTGCCGCTGGCCTTGACGCAGCCTTCGTTGGCGAAGGGGAAGGACAGGCGGTAACGACCGCCGCCCAGCACGTCCAGATGATTGGCGACGATCGGCAGGTCGATGCCGTGACGGCCCAGAACGCGGCGGATGGCGTAATCCAGGCCGTCGCTGACCACGGTCAGCGGCAGCTTGCGCTGCTTGCAGAAGGCGACGAAGGCCGGGAAATGGGGGTCGATCTCGATGGTGTCGAGATGGGCGTCCAGCTCTTCCTGGCTGGCGCGGATCAGGTCAACCTGACGCAGCATGCATTCGCGCGACCCGATGCGCCCCGCCTTCCAGTCGTCCTCGATCTCTTCCCAGCCGTCGAGTGCGAAGCGGGTCAGCAGACTGTCGGTGACGTCCTTGACTGCGATGGTGCCGTCGAAATCACAAAGAATGCGCCAATGCATGGCCGTGCCTTCCTCATATTGAACGGCGTAATCGTCAGCAAAAATCATGCCATTACCCTAAAGTAGGAAAGCTGCGCCCTTCGGGGGGATAGGGAGGGGTATGAACCTACAAAGTTTGTAGGTGCCGACGCAAGTTGTCGTTTTCAGGGCGGCCGGAAATCGGCACAGTGGCGGGATGTCGCTGTGTTCGTGCCCCCCTCTGCGCCGCTTTCCGCGCCTGCCCGCCAGTCTTGGTGCCGGGTTGCTGCTGTGGCTGTGCGTGCCGGGCTTTGCCGCCGACCTGCCGACGCCCGACAGTGGGACGCTGGAATTCTCCATCATCCGCAAGGGTGAGGTGATCGGCTCTTACCGCTCCGACTTCGTGCGCAAGCCCGATGGCGAGTTGGATGTTTCGACCCGCATCACCGCCGAACTGACCTTGGGGCCGGTGCGGCTTTATCATTTCGACCACACCGCGACCGAGGTTTGGCGCGACGCCAAGCTGGTGGCGATGACCGCCGCGTCCGACGATGACGGCGAGGTGCATAACCTGCGTCTGCACGAGGAAGGGGCCGCGCTGGCCATGGAGGTGGACGGCAAGCCCACCGTCATTCCCGCCGCCAGCGTGCCGTCCAGTTTTTGGACCCTGGCGATGCTGCAAGGTCGGCCGGTCTTCGACATGGTGGATGGTCAGTCGCAGCGGGTCGATGAAAGCTGCGAAGCGGTGCCCGCCCGCGCCAACGAGGCGGCGGGCACCATGTGCCATTTGACCGGCGATATTACCCGAAGCTTGCGCTATGGCCCCGACGGTCTTTTAGACGGGGTGAACTTCATCGCCGACGATGGTTCGAAAATTTTGTACCGTCGGCGCTGACCATTCCAAATTTCCGAACGGTCGGCCTATTGGAACTGCGCGGCCGACAGGTCGGTGACGAAACGGGCATCGACCAATTCCTGCACCGTCGGTTCCCACCGGGTTTGCGGGGTTTGGACATAGGCTTTGCGGATAAAGGCCATATCGACCTGGGCCAGCAGGGCCTGGCGCATTTCCTCATCGACCCATTTGCGGTCCTGTTCGGAACTGATGATCCAGGGGCCGAAGCCAATCCGTCCCTTGATGGGGTTCAGCCCACGGGTACTGCCGCCCAGATAGGCCGCGACACAGGCCCCCATGCAATCGCCCTCGACCATGGTGGACAGTTTGCGCTTCTGGATTTCTGTCCGCATTTCAACGGCTTCGGGCAGCCAGCCGACGCGGCTGGTCAGATAAACCTGTTTGACGGTGGGGGCGTCTTTGAGGACTTCCACCAAAGCCTTGGTGGCGCCGGGACGAAGGCCGCCCGACAGTTCCACCGCCGTGCGGTCTTGTGACAGGCGCAGAGTGTAGGGCGGGAGGATGTCGGCGGTCTGGGCATTGGTGGTCAAGGCTTGCAGGCTGGGAATGGTGCTGGTCGCCAGCGACCAGAGCATCGAAGCGGCCCCGACGATCACCACGCCCTTGGCGGTCCAGGCCCAAAAGGGTTTGCCGCCCCGGCCGACATGGCGGCTGGCCGACCGCCAGACCCCGACCAGATACCAGACCATCATCAGGGTCAGCCACAGGGTAAAGAACCCGACCCCGGCCAGGGCAGCGATAGGGCCGGTGTCGGTCAGCAGATATTGGGCGCTGGAGCCGATTCCCTTGGCGGTCAGGCCCACCACAAATCCCGTCAGCCAATAAGCGACGCCCAGGCTAAGATCGCCGCGCCAATGCTGAAGAGCCCAATCGACCGGGGATGAATTCGTGTGCTGAGTGCTGTCTGTGCTCATCGGATCCTCCGGGCACAGTTATAAGCTCTTATGGGTTGATTGCAACTTTGTGGAATTTTATTTGCTTATCGCAAATTAATAATTGCTCCCCCAGTCCAAATAACCAGGGGAGCAATTATCAAGGTCCGTCTGGTTACTTGCGGCGGTTCAGGGCTGACAGTACCGCCTTCAAGGTGGCTTCGACGATGTCTTCGTCCATGCCCGCCCCCGACAAGGTGCCGTCGCGTCCGGCGATTTCCACATAGGACACCGCCTGCGCCGCCGCCCCGCGCCCGATGGCGTGTTCCGAGTAATTGACCATCTGCACGGCGATGCCTGCGTTCTTCAGGGCGTCGATAAAGGCGTCCACCGGACCGTTGCCGCGCCCCTTGATGGCCCGCTGACCCGACCCGTCGGCGATGATGGCGCCGATCTGGCAGATGCCGCTGTCGTTATGCTCGAACTGCTGGGCGACCAGGGAATGCGGGGCTTCGACGTTGAGGAACTCGGCCTTGAAGGCGTCGTAAATCTCGGCCGCCGACAGTTCCTTGCCGCTGGCGTCGGTGATGCGCTGGATCACCTGGGCGAATTCGATCTGCATGGCGCGTGGCAATTGCAGGCCGTATTCCTGTTCCAGGATATAGGCGACGCCGCCCTTGCCCGACTGGCTGTTGATGCGGATGACCGCTTCATAGGTGCGGCCCAGATCAGCGGGGTCAACCGGCAGATAGGGAACTTCCCATTGATTGGCCCCCGACTGGCGCAGCGCCGTCAGGCCCTTTTTGATGGCGTCCTGATGCGAGCCCGAGAAGGCGGTGAAGACCAGATCACCCGCATAGGGGTGGCGCACATGCACCGGGATTTGGGTGCAGCGTTCCGACACCTCCATGATGCGGCTGATGTCGGACATGCGCAGTTCGGGATCGATGCCCTGGGTGGTCATGTTCATGGCCAGGGTGATGATGTCCACATTGCCGGTGCGCTCGCCGTTGCCGAACAAGGTGCCCTCGATGCGGTCGCCGCCCGCCAGGATCGCCAGTTCAGCGGCGGCTACGGCAGTGCCGCGGTCGTTGTGCGGATGGATGCTGATGATCAGGCTGTCGCGGTTCTTGACGTTGCGGCAGAACCATTCGATCTGGTCGGCATAGATGTTGGGCGTCGCCATTTCCACGGTGGCGGGCAGATTGACGATCATCTTGTGTTCGGGCGTGGGCTGCCAGACCGCCATTACCGCTTCGGTGATGGAAACGGCGAAGTCCAGTTCGGTGCCAGTGAAGCTTTCCGGCGAATATTCCAGCACCACGTCGGTTTCCGGCATGGCGTCGGCCAACTGGCGGATCAGCTTGGCCCCGGTCACGGCGATTTCGGTGATGGCGGCGCGGTCCATGCCGAACACCACGCGGCGCTGCAATTCGCTGGTGGAGTTATAGAGATGCACCACCGCCCGCTTGGCCCCGCGAATGGCTTCGAAGGTGCGGCGGATCAGATGTTCACGCGACTGGGTCAGGACCTGAATGGTCACGTCGTCGGGGATCATCTGGTCGTCGATCAGCATGCGCAGAAAGTCGTATTCGGTCTGCGACGCAGCCGGGAACCCCACTTCAATTTCCTTGAAGCCCATTTCCAGCAGCAGGCCGAACATCTCGGTCTTCTTGGCGCTGTTCATGGGTTCGATCAGCGCCTGATTGCCGTCGCGCAGATCGACGCTGCACCACATGGGGGCCTGGGTGATCTGCTTGCTCGGCCACTGGCGGTCGGTCAAGGCGATGGGGGTAAAGGCGCGGTATTTGTCGAAGGGCATCGGCTTCATGACTGGGAACTCTCTTCTTCTCGGAAACTAACGGTTTTGATGAAAACGGTCGGAGAAGAAGCGTCACAGTCGCGCCAGATGGCGGGTGCAAAACACCATCAGCCGCACTTGGCGGCTAAAAGGCGGGTGTACCTGGGGTACGTAATCAGCGGAATGGGAAACCATGAACTTCAGACCCTTGCAACGGCGTGGCGGCAACAACAAAACCCCGAACCTCTAGGGAGGTTAGGGCTAGCTGAAGCAGCAGGGCCTGCATGTTGGTCTGAATGTTCATGGGATGGTTGATACCACTACTGGGACTTCACGTCCAGAATTTCGATGTTGCGGCGTGCTTCATCGGCGGCGGGCGAGGTGGGGGCCAGTTCCAGAACCTTGGCCCAGGCCTGCCGCGCCCCGGCATCGTCGCCTTGCAGACGGCGGACCAGACCGGTTTCCAGCCAGGCATCCTGATAGTTGGGATCGATCTGCACCGCCTGGGCGCAATCCAGGGCCGCGCCCATCAAATCATCCAGATAGCGCTTGGCGGCGGCGCGGAAGACATAGGCCTCGACCCGGTTGGGATCGATCGAGATGGATTTGTCCAGATCGGCCTTGGCGTCCTTGTAATTCTTGGCTTCGGCCAGACTTTCGGCGCGATCGACCAGCAGGTCGGGGGCGTCGGGCACCAGTTGCAGGGCGGCGGTCTGGGCGGCGTAAGCCTGTTCGGGCTTTTTCGCCAGCAGCCAGGCTTGGCCAGCCTGGGCCAGCATCCCTGCGCGCAGCTTGGCCGGACCCTTGCTGTCCTGGGCCAGGACTTGCAGACGGGTGGCCGCTTCTTCGTACTGCTTCAGGCCGATCAGCGCTACGGCCCCGCAATGGCGGGCCGCTTCGCCGCCGCCCAGGCTGCCCCAGGCCAGGGATTCTTCCCAGCCCTCCTCAGGCTTTTGGCGGGCCAGGGCGACGCAGTGCTTGTATTGCATGGCGTTGTCGATGCGCTCGCCGCTTTGGGTCTGGTCGGTTCCGGCTGGCGGCGCGGCGTCAGCCGGGGCTTGCGCCGGGGCGGCGGGCTTGGCGGTTTGCTGCGTCGCTTTCTTTTTGGATTGGGTTTCGGCCCAGGCGGGCGGCACCGACAGCACCGCTGTGCCGATGGCGGCAAGGGCGAGGGAGGCGGCGGCAAAAGACAGACAACGGATGGCAGAACGGCGCATGCTCTTGTTCCTGGCAAGGTCAGGGGGGTAAAGTTCCCTGGAATTATGGCGATTGCAAGGACGACCATGCGCCCGCGTCTTTTCTGTTTCGGTTTGGGCTATGCGGCCGAGGTTCTGGCGCGGCGTTTGCTGGCCCAGGGCTGGAGTGTGGCGGGCACCGCCCGTCAACCCGAACGGCTGGCGGAAATCCGCGCTTTCGGGGCCGATGCCTATGCCTTCGATGCGGCCCAGCCGCTGCCCGACGATGCCCTGGACGGGGTGACCCATCTCTTAACCTCGGTTCCGCCGGGGAGTGGGGGCGATCCGGTGCTGGCCGGGGCGGGCGGGGCCATCCGTGCCGCCTGCCGTCAGGGACTGGGCTGGCTGGGCTATCTGTCCACCACGGCGGTTTATGGCGACTGGAACGGGGCTTGGGTCGATGAAAGTTCGGCCCTGCATCCCACCTCGGAACGGGCGCGACGCCGGGTCGAGGCCGAGGCGGCATGGCTGGCCCTGGGGCAGGAAACTGGGCGGGCGGTGCAGGTCTTCCGGCTGGCGGGTATTTATGGACCGGGCCGCACCGTTCTGGACGATGTGCGCAACGGCACGGCGCGGCGTATTGTCAAACCGGGGCAGATTTTCAGCCGCACCCATGTGGAAGACATCGCCACCGTCTTGCAGGCATCCATGGCGCGGCCCCGCATGGGCGGCATTTACAACGTCTGCGACGATGATCCGGCCCCGCCGCAGGATGTCATCGCTTATGCCGCCGTCTTGCTGGGCGTGGCCCCGCCGCCCGAGGAAGCCTATGACCCCGCCGCCCTGTCGGCCATGGCGCAAACCTTTTGGGCCGACAATAAGCGGGTCAGCAACCGGCTTTTATCCCAGGAATTGGGGGTGAAGTTACGCTATCCCAGCTATCGGGACGGGCTTCAGGCCTTGGTTTCCAACCGGGATGCCAGTTCCGAGAATTCCGCCGCCACCTGACGGTAAAGCTCGCGCTTGAACGGCACGATCAGGTCCACCAATTCGCTGAAATGGACCCAACGCCAGGCGTCGAATTCCGGGTGTTCGGTGTGGATGTTGATGTCGGCATCGCTGCCGGTGAAGCGCAGCGCATACCATTTCTGGGTCTGGCCGCGATATTTGCCTTTCCAGACCTTGCCGACCAGATCGACCGGCAGGTCGTAGGTCAGCCAGCCTTTGCTTTCGGCGATGATCTCGGCTTTGGCGGTGCCGATTTCTTCTTCCAATTCGCGCAGGGCGGCGGTTTGCGGTTCCTCGCCCTTGTCGATGCCGCCTTGGGGCATCTGCCAGCCGTCGGCATTGTCGATGCGCCGGGCAACAAACACCAGACCTTGGCGGTTAAACAGAACCAGCCCGACGCCCTGACGATAAGGCAGGCTGGCGGGATCGGGATGTTTGGTCATGGACAAAACCTTGTCTGATTGTGGGTTGGGGATGGACCGGAATCGGATCGGGGGAGGGGGGTAAGGCGGTTGGACGTGCCGCTCCTCTGGCGTCACCCCTTTAGCTTAACCGCAGGGTGTCGTTTTGAGAACAGGAAGGGATACGCCGCTTTATATGAAATTATGTGGGTTTATATGCGGTTATATGTGATTATACCGATGACCTGTTATACAAACGCCTAAAGAGATAAACATGGACCCTATCCGGAATCCGTTCGCTCCCGGGGCTGGCTCTCAGCCGCCGGAATTGGCTGGTCGAGAAGAAATCATCGCCACTGCCGATACGGCGTTGCAACGCATTCTTTTAGGGCGCCCAGAGCAGTCACAGATGCTGTTGGGGTTGCGGGGCGTCGGCAAGACAGTCCTTCTGAATAAAATCGAAGGAATGGCCGAGGGACATGGGTATGTGACGTCTTTCATTGAAGCCCCGGAAGACAGGAAACTGGTCGATCTGCTGTATCCCAAGCTGCATCAGGCATTGCGCAAACTTTCCTTGATTGAGGCGGCGCGGGCTGCCACCCATTCTGCCATGCAGGCATTGCGCGGCTTTGCCCGGACGTTCAAGATTTCCGTCGGTGATTTCGAGGTTGCCGTGGACCCTGAACCGGGCGTGGCCGACAGCGGCAATCTGGAATATGACATCACCGATCTTTTTCTGAAAATCGGACAGGCAGCGAAGGCTGCTGGAAAAGGCTGGTGCCTTTTGATCGATGAGGTGCAGTACCTTTCTTCCACGGAACTGGGGGCGCTGATTGTCGCGATCCACCGTATAAACCAGAAGAATCTGCCCGTCTTGCTGTTCGGTGCGGGATTGCCGGCAATAGCAGCCTTGTCGGGAGATGCTAAGTCTTATGCGGAACGATTGTTCATTTTTCCGAAGGTCGATGCCCTTTCCCCAGATGATGCCGCCAACGCCATCAGGCAGCCAATCGAGGGAGAAGGAGAAGCCATAGAAGAGGCTTTGCTGGAAAATATCGTCAGTATGACTAGGGGATATCCTTATTTTCTCCAGGAATGGGGATATCAGGTTTGGAACGCTGCGATTGCTTCTCCGATTTCCATGTCATGCATTGCTGAAGCCGAGAAAGCGGCGTTGAGACGATTGGATGAGGGCTTTTTCAAGGTTCGTATCGATCGTTTGACGCCCAAAGAAAAAGAATATGTCATTGCCATGGCCCGTTTGGGGGCGGGGCCGTATCGATCTGCGGATGTCGCTGACAAGTTGGGGGAAAAGTTGACCACGTTGGGACCTCGGCGCGCCAAGATCATCGCCAAGGGCATGATCTATAGCCAAGCCCATGGGGAAATCGCCTTTACCGTTCCGATGTTTGACGAATATCTAAAACGTCACTGGATTCGTGGTTGATGATAAACAGTCTCGATTAGGGGCTGTTCCCTTTAAGGATGGGCGACGGTGCTGGCGGGGGCCAGGACGACGCCGCGCTGGGGGAACGATCCGATCCAGGCCAACAGCCGTTCAAAGGTGACGGGCCGGGGCGAGACATAGGTCAGGGCCGTGCCTTCCTTTTGCGCGGTGTTCATCAAGCGGCTGAGGCGGGCATCGATGGCGGCGCGGAACGGGGTTTCGTCGGCCACCAAAGTGACCGCGGCCGAAGCGGGCAGGTCGGTTTCGGCGACACCGGCCAGACCATCGCCGACCATCAAAAGGCCGCGCCCTTTCAGGCCGCGCAGCATCGGCCCCCATTGCGGGCTGGCGGCGACCGGCGAGCGCAGGGCGGCGGCGACGCCGACATAACCCTGGGCGCGGGTCAACACCTGTTCGACCCGGCTTTGCGCCTCCGCCGGGGAATTCTGCGATAGGACCGCCATCGGCCCGGCGTCGCGGATCGGGAAATTCGGCGGTTCCAAGGGCAGGTCCAGCAACACTTCATGTCCGGCGGCGCGGGCCTTCTTGATCCAGTTTTCCAGACCATCGGCATAGGGGCTGAAGGACAGGCTGATGTCGGGCGGCAGCTTGGTAATGGCCGCTTCTGTCGCATCCTTGGACAGGCCCAATCCCACCACCACGATGGCGATCTTGGGTTGGGTCTTGTCGCCGGTGAAGGGGCGGGCATAGGCGGTGCGGGATTCTTTGCCCCCGGCCATGACCGGCAGCGTCCCGTGCGACGTGGTCTTCAGCAGTTCCGCCAGCGGAGCCGGGCCCAAGGGCTTCAGATCGGTGCGGGCGGGCAACTGAGCGAAGGAAGGAGCCGCCAGCGGTTCGCCGCCGGGCGGAATGACCGGTTCGGTCAGGGCCGGGGCGGGCGGCGGTTCATTGGTTTTGGCCGTCTCCGCCGGGGCGGGTTTGGCCGGTTCGGCGGGTTTTTCCGCAGCCTTTTCGGGGTGCTTGTCCACCGGGGCCATGTCCATCTTGACGTCGGCCGGGTTGGGCGGACGCATCAGCGACGTGGCGGGCTTTTCCGGCCCCAGACGGGGCGGCATGGGGGCGTCGATCTTCGGCACGGCCGCCGTCTGACGCCAGATGTCCATGGGGGTTTCGCCGGTGGCGATGTACCAACCGGCCCCCAACAGACAGGCCAGGGTGGCAGGCACCACCAGCCCATAGGTCAGAAAACGGACAACCGCCCCCCCACGGTCCGAAGGACCCTGGGGGTTGAAGCGGTCGGAAGCCGAAGCGGACAGTCTCACCGTCGATCCGCTTACTGAGCCTTGGTCCCGGCAGCCTTGGCGGGAGCCGGGCCGTGCAGGATTTCAATGGCGCGGGCCAATTGCGGATCGTTGGCGACTTCGCCCATCTTGAAGGTGTCGGCGGGCGACGGCTGGGGCAGGCAGGCCGGGTTGGTCTGATCCTTGGCTGCGTCCTTGCCGTCAGCGGGCTTGCCATCGGTAGGCTTGGCGTCAGACGTCTTGGCGTCGGCGGCGGGTTTGGCCCCATCCTTCGGCGCATCCTTGGTCGCGTCGTCGGCAGGCTTGTTCTGCTGATCGGCGGGCAGGGTGTCGTTGCGCAACGCCCCGCGCAGGGCCGCTTCGCTGCGCGGCGTGCGGTCGGCGCCCGCCGGGTCAAGCTTGCCCAGCGACACCTTGACGTCGGGTTCGATGCCGACCGCCTGGATCGAGCGGCCCGACGGGGTGTAGTAGCGCGCCGTGGTCAGGCGGATCGCGCCATGGCCTTGCAGCGGGATGATGGTCTGGACCGAGCCCTTGCCGAAGCTCTTGGTGCCCAGAAGCGTGGCGCGGTGGTGGTCCTGCAGGGCGCCGGCGACGATTTCCGAGGCCGAGGCCGAACCGTCGTTGATCAGCACCACCAACGGCAGGCCGTTGGTCTGGTCGCCGCCATGGGCGTTGAAGCGCTGGGTATCCTCGGCCCGGCGCGACCGGGTCGAAACCACTTCCTGGCCCTTGTCGAGGAAGTCGCTGGACACCGCCACCGCCTGATCGAGCAGACCGCCGGGATTGTTGCGCAGGTCAAGCACCAGACCGCCCATCTTGGTCGAACCGCTGTCCTTCTTCAGCTGATCGAGCGCCTTGCGCAGATCGGTGTCGGTGGATTCGACAAATTGGCTGATGCGGACATAGCCGATATTGCCCACCAGCTTCGACTTGATGGACGGGATCTTGATGACCGCGCGGGTCAAGGTGACGTCGAACGGGGCCTTGCCCTCGCGCCGGACGCTCAGCTTGATGTCGGTGTTGACCGGGCCGCGCATGCGGTCCACGGCGTCGTTCAGGGTCATGCCCTGGACCTGTTCGCCGTTCAGATGGGTGATGTAGTCGTTGGGCTGCATGCCCGCACGGGCGGCGGGGGTGTCATCGATGGGCGAAACCACCTTGACCCAGCCGTTTTCCATGGTCACTTCGATGCCCAGACCGCCGAATTCACCCTTGGTCTGCACCTGCATGTCGCGAAAGTTTTTCGCGTTCATGTAGTTCGAATGCGGATCAAGCGAGGTGAGCATGCCGTTCAAGGCCGACTCCACCAGTTCTTCGTCGCTGACCGGCTCGACATATTCGCTGCGCACGCGCTCGAACACGTCCCCGAACAATTGCAGCATCCGATAGGTATCGGCATCCGTGCCGGTTTTGCTTTCGGCCGCAGCCGCCGCACCAGACAGCAATGCCAGCGAGAAGCAGGCAGTTGCCGTGATCAAGACCTTCCGAATCATCCAGAAACCTTTGTTTTGCGTGCTGTTAGCCAGGGCAACGGGTTGACGGGCTGACCATTACGGCGCAGCTCGAAATAGAGAAGCGGTTTGTTGTCGGATGATCCCATGACCCCGACCGGTTCGCCAGACACCAAATGTTGGCCAACCGTGCCGTCGATCCGGGACATACCCGCAAGCAGCGTATGATATCCTTCGCCGTGCTCGATGATCAAGAGCAGGCCATAGCCTCGGAACGGTCCGGCGAAGACAACTTGCCCATCATAGGGGGCAATGACCTGGGCGCCGGCGCGCGTTTCGATGGAAATTCCCTTGGACGGATTGCCCAGATTGTCGTTCTGACCGAACTTGACGGCAACCTCGCCACGGGCCGGAAAGGGCATTTCGCCTTGGGCGCGGCTGAACTGGTGTTGCGCGGCTTCCTGCTTTTCGGCGCGGCGGCGGCTGTCTTCCTCGGCGGCGGCGCGGGCGCTCTGCTTGGCCTGTTCCTCGGCGTCGCGGGCCTGACGGGCGGCGGCCTGTTCGGCTTCGCGGGCTTGGCGGGCGGCGGCCATTTCCGCGTCTTTCTTTTCCTTGGCGGCCTGTTCGGCGGCGCGTTCGGCTTCGCGGGCGGCTTTTTCGGCGGCGATCTGGGCGTCGCGGGCTGCCTTGGCGGCAGCCTTGCGGGCGATGATCTCGGCTTCGCGGGCGGCCTTCTCGGCGGCGGCGCGTTCGGCGGCTTCCTTCTCGCGGCGGCGCTTTTCTTCTTCCAGGCGGGTCAGCAGGTCGCGCAGATCCTCGGCTTCGGCGGCCATCACGGTCAGGCGTTTTTCGGTATCGCGGCGCTGCGCCTCGGTCTGTTCCTGCAATTCCGATTTGCGGTCATAAAGGGCGGCCAGACGGCGGTGTTCGTTATCCAGCTGAATGGTGGCGTTGGAAATTTTACGCTTTTGCTGGGCGACGTCGGCCCTGAGCGCGGTCAGCGAGGCGATTTCGGCCTTCAGCTCGTTGGCGGCGGCGCGGATGCGCGGCGTGACGTCGCGCAGCAAGATGGCGCTGCGCACAGTGTCGGCGGGCGAGGTGGGCTGGGCGATCAGCGCTTCCGACGGACGGAAGGCCAGACGCTGCAAGGCGGTCAGCACCCCGTTCAATTGCTGGCGCTTCAAATCCAGGGCCCGCAGCTTTTCCCGCTGCTGCCGGTTCAGATCGCCCAACTGCAATTCCATTTCCGACAGCGCTTCCTCGTGCTCCTGCACGGCGCGGGCGGCGTTGACCATGTCGGTCTTGACGCCAGCCACTTCCTTAGCGATGGCGGCGGCTTTCTGCTTGATCTGTTCGTGTTCGGCCTGCCCCTTCTTCATCTCGCTTTCCAGCTCTTTCAAGCGGCGGTCGGGCGAGGGGGCGGGGGGAGCGGACGACGGATCAGCGGCCCAGGCGGACATCCCCCAGAAGGGGACTCCCAGAGCAAAAACGGCAAAAAGCGCCGCCCCCGGTCCGGTCAGACGGGGGGCGGCGCTGTTCTGGAAGGCGTCAGGCCGAGGCACGGCCGCCCGACAACAGGGACTGGCCTGTCATTTCGGTCGGCTGGGGCAGGCCCAGCAAGGCCAGCAGGGTCGGCGCGACATCGGCCAAGCGGCCGTCCTTGAGGGCGGTCACGCCAACGGGCTGACCCACCAGCACCAGCGGAACCTTGCCGATGGTGTGAGCGGTATAAGGCTCGCCGGTTTCGGGATCGCGCATCAGTTCGGCATTGCCGTGGTCGGCGGTGATCAGCATGCTGCCGCCCGCCTTTTTCACCGCCGCGGTCAACCGGGTCAGGCTGGCGTCGATGGTTTCGGCGGCCTTGATGGCGGCGGGCAGAATGCCGGTATGGCCCACCATGTCGCCGTTGGCAAAGTTGACGACGATCAGGTCGTACTTGGCGGCTTCGATGGCTTCGACCAGCTTGTCGGTCACTTCCGGGGCCGACATTTCCGGCTTCAGGTCATAGGTGGCGACCTTGGGGCTGGGCACCAAAATACGGTCTTCGCCGGGGAATACCGCTTCGCGTCCGCCGTTGAAGAAGAAGGTGACGTGGGCGTACTTCTCGGTTTCGGCGATGCGCAACTGGGTCAGCTTGGCGTTGCTCACCACCTCGCCCAGAATCTGGGTCAGGCTTTCGGGGGCGAACAGCACCGGATAGAAGGCGTTGAGATCGGTGGAATATTCCACCATGCCCAGACGCGCCGCCCACACCGGCTGCCGCTGGCGTTCGAACCCGTCGAAGGCCGGATCGGCCAGGGCGGTCAGGATTTCGCGGGCGCGGTCGGCGCGGAAATTGGCCATCAGGATGCCGTCGCCATCCTTGACCCCGGCATAACCGGCGATGGCGGCGGGCAACACGAATTCGTCGGTCTTGCCGTCGGCATAGGAGGCGTCGATGGCGGCAATGGCGTCGGGCGCGGACTTGCCCGCCCCCAGGGTGATGGCGTCATAGGCCAGGGATACGCGGTCCCAGCGTTTGTCGCGGTCCATGGCGTAGTAGCGGCCGCTGACGGTGGCGATGCGGACATTCTTGCCCGCCACATCGGCCAGGAACTTGGCCATGAAATCACGCGCCGAGGACGGCGGCGTATCGCGTCCGTCCAAAAAGGCGTGGACGGCGACCGGCACACCCAGGTCCGACAGGGCGCAGGCCAGGGCCGCCATATGGTCCTGATGACTGTGCACGCCGCCCGGCGACAGCAGACCCAGCAGATGGGCGGTGCCGCCGCTTTGCTTCAGCTTGGCGGCAAAATCCACCAGACCGGCCATGCGGCCCAGGCTGCCATCGGCGGCGGCGGCGTCGATGCGGGGCAAATCCTGCATGACGACGCGGCCCGCGCCCAGATTCATGTGACCCACTTCGGAATTGCCCATCTGGCCGTCGGGCAGACCGACCTGCAACCCCGATGTTTCGAGGAAGGCATGCGGCTGTCCGCTCCACAGAGCGTCCCAAGTGGGAGTGTTGGCCAGCGCGATGGCGTTGTCCTCGCGCTCGGCGCGGTACCCCCAGCCGTCCAGGATGCAAAGAACCACGGGGCGGGGGCGCGAAACGGGGGAAGTGATGTCAGTCATGGCCCGATATATAAGCCAAAAAGCCTTTAAAAACCATGACTGGAAACACTGGTTTTTCGCTGGTGGAGCGATGATGTTGCGGCTGATCCCCGCGCTTGAGTGGTTTCGACAGCCCCCCACCCTCGATCCCTCCCCGCCAGGGGGAGGGAAGATAAGGATGTCGCTGTTAGAACTCCCGGAGCGCAGCGACTAGCGCGTTGAGCGCGCCGAAGCGCCAGCGGAGGGAAGCCAAGGGCGCGGATGCGCCCGCCCGGCACTTGAGGGACGAAACAAACACAAGGGAAGCCAAGGGAGCGTAGCCCCCACCCGGCGTTTAAGGGACGAACAAACATGACTATTCTCAGTTGGTTGGAACCGGAAGAACTGATCGGGCGACGCTGGCACCGCTGGATCAGCCGCGACACAGCCAGCTATCCCCACCATCCGGCGGCAGCGGCCCGGCTTGACGATATCGCGCCGTCGCTGGCGGTGT